>JALJPB010000057.1 GCA_022969175.1 Colwellia sp.
GATTATGGTTTATTGCCAGTAATAAACTAAAACGGTCTTTGAGTTTTATGATGAAGGCGTGATTTATACCAAGTCCATTAAGTTAGTTCCCACTCAGAGCTTGCCAGCGGTTTGAGAACAAGTGGAATTTTTTTGCATATAGTTATTCTATATGAAAGAAATTCTGTGCGGTTATCACATCGCTGGAAAGTTCCCAAGGGGCGAGTACCTAACAAAAGGTAAAGGCTTACAGTCATCGTTATTGATTTTGACAAGGTTCCTACATGGATGTAGGACATTAGAGTAATGCAGGAGCAATTACCGAGAATAACCATTCTCGGCTTTATTTCCTAAGTCGCTCTAACTGCACCATCCATGGTTACGTCATCAATCAATGCCTTGCCTCTAAGCCTTTTAACTCTCGCTGAGTGTGAAGAAACTTATTGGAATTGGTATTTTTACGCCTTTTTATTGTCTTGGTTTTACATGGAACAATAGTTAAAGGAAATTTATTTGATGATCAAAGCGAAGTTATTGTTAATTGCCGACTGGTTATTTTCTTTCAGAGTTGTTTTTTTATTGTTAGCGGCCATTTCTGCTGCTGGTATCGTTTATGGATTTGTCTTCTTAACACCTGTTCAGCAAAATAAAATTGTTATGCCAAGCTTTTTAGCTTTACTGTGGTCAATTATGTTTTATACCTTGCTGCTATTCACCCAAAAGAAACCGCAAGACCCTAGTGAAAAGCTTAGTTTAATTAAGCATTTTAAACTAAAAGTTCACCGACTATTTTATTTTTTATTCACCTTGGTATTTATCGGTTTAACATTAGCTGTTTTTATCGTTACTTTACGATTGTTAAGTGTTTTGCATTAGATGTAGGGGATAAAAACCGATAAAATCGTTTAACTTGCCGTTAATTGTGGTTATTTTACGAAAAAGTACTGAATAAGGTTTGTTTATCCCATGTGCATTTGCTACTTTTATAGGGGACGTAAATAAATCAGGGGTGATTTTTGAAACAATTATTTTTATTTATTGGCATCTTATTCGTTAGCTTTTCGCAAATACAAGCTTCTGAAAAAGAAGGCCAAATTTACCGTTGGGTAGATGACAAAGGTGTAGTTCATTTTGCCGATAAAGCAAAAAACAAATCGGCTGTGCTTGTTAATATTAAAAAAACCACCAGCAACTCCTTAATCGAAAGTAATATTGAACTGCCAGAAAGAAAATCTAAGTCTGAAGAAGCAACAAGTAAAGTCGTATTAAGCGAAGAAGATCGACAATATTGTGATTACATTAGAGAACAAATAAGATTATCGAAAGAAGCGATAGAAATGGGTAACGAATTAAGAGTTAATTATGCTGGCGCCTATTTAAAAACAAGTGACAAATTACTTAAAGATAACCGTTGTATTTAACCTGACCTTGGATATTTAATTTAACCTGACCTCGGGATATTTATGACTGTGATTGATTTTTAACGAGGCTCTAGTTTAAAAGAAAACTACCACTAAAGCCCCATTGTATCTTCGTATTTACCACTTACTCTGAGTTACTATTATTTAGTGGCGGCTTTCATCTCACTAATAAAACAGCGTAAAGCCTCAATCATTGCCACATCATCACTAAGGTGCTGTTCAATTATTTTCACTACCGCTGAGCCACTAATGGCACCTTTTGCCCCTGCATTTAAAGCTTCTCTAACTTGTGTTGGTTTTGAAATACCAAAACCTAATACCGAAGGTGCAGCGCGATATTCATTTAGCGTTGAAATCAAATGAGTACCCGGCATTTCAGCCTCAGTTTCAGCACCAGTAACTCCAGCACGACTTAAAACATAAGTATAGCCTCGGCTAAAAGATGCAACTTCACGCAGGGTATCATCACTAGCATTAGGTGGTGCAATAAAGATTGGTGCAACATTATATTTTAAGGCCGCTTCTCTAAATGGTCGACTTTCACGAATAGGCAAGTCGGCAATTAATACCGAGTCTACACCTACTGCGGCCATATCACGGTAGAAATTATCAAGTCCACGAGCAAAAACTAAATTGCCATAAAGTAACAAACCAATAGGGATGTTTGGCGCGTATTCACGGACTTTAGCTAGTATATCGATACATATGTCAGTATTTACCCCGGAATTAATCGCACGTAAAGCTGCTCTTTGAATGGTAATACCATCAGCACTGGGATCTGAAAACGGAATACCCAACTCTAGCGCGTCAGCACCGGCATCAATTAATGTTTTGATTAATTTAAATGATTGCTCCGCATTAGGATCGCCAATGGTTACGAAGGGAATAAAGGCCCCTTCATTTTTTTTAGCTAAGGCGGTAAATGTTTGGTCGTATCGCATACCTGCATGAGTAATTGAAGGTATAGCTGCTGATATAGTTACTGACATTATGCTTCTCCTTTTGCTGAAAGCTCTAAAATAGCATGGACATGGGCTAAATCCTTATCACCACGACCAGAAAGGTTGACTAAAAAGATGGTTTCTTCTGTAACATCTTTAGCCATTTTTAGAGCATGGGCTAAGGCATGAGATGACTCTAACGCAGGTATAATACCTTCGTTCAAGGCAAGCGCTTGAAAAGCATCAAGGGCTTCATCGTCATTAATTGCGACGTATTGAGCTCGACCTAAATCTTTTAATTGTGCATGTTGCGGCCCTACGGCAGGATAGTCAAGACCAGCCGAAACTGAATAAGACTCTTGAATTTGTCCGTATTTGTCTTGCATGATATAGGTATAATTTCCATGTAACATGCCTTTAGTGCCAGCAACAAGTGTTGCGCCATGTTGGTTGGTCTCAACACCTTTTCCGCCAGCTTCAACGCCGATAAGTTTCACGTTTTCTTCTTTAATAAAGTCGTTAAACATGCCGATGGCATTTGAGCCGCCGCCAACACAAGCAATAACATAATCAGGTAAACGACCTTCCTCTTTAAGTAGTTGAGCTTTTGCTTCTTCGCCAATCATTTTCTGAAACTCACGAACAATAGTTGGGAAGGGATGTGGGCCTGCAGCGGTACCTAACAAATAATGGGCATTATCATAATTAGCAGACCAGTCACGTAAAGCTTCATTTACCGCATCTTTTAACGTACCCGAGCCTGCGGTTACCGGAATAACCGTTGCGCCCATTAACTTCATGCGAAATACGTTTGGTTGTTGGCGCTCACAATCAACAGCGCCCATGTAAACTCTACACTTTAAACCTAATAGTGAACAAGCAATCGCGGTAGCAACGCCATGTTGCCCAGCACCTGTTTCAGCTATTATTTCTGTTTTTCCCATACGTTTAGCAAGTAAGGCTTGGCCTAAAACTTGGTTGGTTTTATGGGCGCCACCGTGTAATAAATCTTCACGTTTAAGATAGATTTTTGCTAAAGGGTTTTTAACAATATTTCGACAAAGTGTTAAAGGCGTTGGTCTGCCTGCATAGTTAGTTAACAGGTTATTAAACTCGGTTAAAAATGCTTCATCAGTTTGTGATTCAATAAAGGCTTGCTCTAGTTGCTCTAAAGCAGGTACTAATAGTTCACCAACAAACATGCCGCCAAATTCGCCAAAATAGGCAGGCAAGGTTGTTTTAGCCGTTGTTTTCGTTGTAGTAGAGTTGTCAGTTGTCATTTTCATAATCTCTTTGTTAATGGTTATCTAGCGATTAGTTAAGTCACTAATGGCTTGATAACTAATAATTTCTAATGGTGGCAAAAACCTTGTTCAGTTTTATGCCACATTTCATGCCTGGACTTGTTTCAACACCGGAGTTGATATCCAAACCATATAAGTCTTGAGCAACCATATTCTCAATGGCTTGTTCGATATTGTTTTCATTAAGTCCGCCAGCTAAAAAGCTAGCAGTTAAATCTTGCTGGCTCTGGGCTAACAATTGCCAACTAAAGACTTCTCCACTGCCAGCATTTTTACCATCAAGGATAATATGCTGCGCATTAGACGGAAGTTCAGGGACATCAGTTTCAACGGATATTGCTTGCCATATTTGGCATGTTGGTGGCAATTTAGCGGTTAATTTCTCTAGGTAAACTTGATCTTCACTGCCATGAAGTTGTACTGCCGTTAACGATAATGAATTGGCAAGTTTTACAACCTCATCTATCTCCTGGTTTACAAATACGCCAACGTAAGACAGAACGGGTGCTTGTTCAATAATGTTTTTTGCTTGTTGCTCGGTGATACAACGGGGAGATTTATTCGCAAAAATCAAACCACCAAATTCAGCGCCAGCATCACTTGCCGCTATAGCGTGTTCAACTTGAGTTAAACCACAGACTTTATTGTGACCAAAGATTAGTTGCCGGCAAGCTAAATCAATATCATCTTCAGCCATCACAGAACTACCCACTAAAAATCCATCAACGGCGGGTGCAAGTTCACGTACTTGGCTATTGGTATATATGCCAGATTCAGAAATAACAATGCGATCGTCAGGCAGTGTTGGTGCAAAATCGAAGGTACGAGAAATATCTGTTGATAAGTCTCTAAGGTTACGGTTATTAATACCAATAAGTTTTGCGCCCAAAGCAATGGCTCGGTCACGTTCATCTTCGGTAGATATTTCTGTGAGTATCGCTAAATTGTATTGCTCAGCAACTGTAGCAAGCTCAAGGTACTGTTGATCATCTAATACACTTAGCATTAACAATATAGCATCTGCACCATAATAGCGGGCTAAGTAGACTTGGTAAGTATCAATAAAGAAATCTTTATTCAATACTGGGCAACTCACTGTGTCGGTAACAATTTTTAAATAGTCGTAATGACCTTGAAAGTATTTCTCATCGGTTAAAACCGAAATTGCCGCTGCGTATTTATCGTAAATTTGACAGATACTTTTCACATCAAAATCAGGTCGAATTAAGCCTTTTGATGGTGATGCTTTTTTGCATTCTAAAATAAAACCTGCATTTGGTTTTGCTGGCGTGCGGCGAAGTGCTGCATACATATCTTTTTTGGTCGGTATTAAGGTATCAATAAAATTTGTCAGTGGCAGTTTAGCTTTTAAAGCGGCAACGGTATCACGTTTATCAATAACAATTCTTTCCAGAACGTTAGGTAAGTCTTTAGGCAGAGTTTGGTTTGTCATTATTTTTGTTCTTCTTGATTAGATACATCGACTAATGTCGCCAATGTTTTAGCTGCTTTTCCTGATGCTAATACTTCACTGGCAATTTTTGCCGCCTCTTTTAAATTATCAGCTTTGTCGTGTAAATACAGGAGGGCTGCACAGTTGATTATTACCGCTGCGTTGTGCGCTTCTTCACCTTTGCCGGCTAAAATTGCTTTGATAAATTCAGCATTCTCTTGTGGTGTTCCACCTTTGATTGACTCTAGCGAGTATTGAGATAAGCCAAAATCAAGCGGAGTTAGCGTTTTTTCAACAAGTTGACCATTATTAATCTCAGTTAATGTTGTTGTGCCATGTAGTGCTATTTCATCTAAACCGGCACCATGGACAACCCAAGCTCTTTTTACTCCCGTAAGTGTTAAAGCTTTAGCTATCGGGTTAATGAGCTCTGGTATATAAACCCCTAACAACATGACTTCGGGTTTAGCTGGGTTTACTAATGGGCCCAAAATGTTAAAAAGGGTGCGAATGCCCATCGCCTTTCTAACCGGAGCTGCATGGCGAAATCCTGGGTGATAAGCTGGCGCATATAAAAAGCAAATATTGGCTTTAGCTAAGCAATTACTCGCCGTTTGTGGAGACATCATTAAATTAACACCTAATGCTTCGAGTAAATCGGCTGAGCCAGACATGCTAGAAACACTTCTATTACCGTGTTTGGCCATTTTTAATCCACATGCGGCGGCTAAAATGGCTGCCGTTGTTGAAATGTTAATGGTATTGGCACCGTCACCACCTGTGCCAACACAATCTGCAACAGGGTTGCCTTGAGTTGGAAATAAAGTGGCTGATTCTCTAATAGCTAGTGCTGCACCAGCTATTTCTTCTGGTGTTTCGCCTTTGATTTTTAACGCCGTTAATACCGATGCTAACTGAGCAGGCTCACATTCGCCTTTGATCATCTGGTCAAAAAAGCCTTGGGCCTGAGCTTGTGTTAAGTCTTGGCCTTCAACCAATAATGATAATAGATTAGACATCTGAAGTTCCTTGTTCATTTGAAGCTAAATGTTTTGAGGCTAAAAAAAGCAGGTGTTCAATGCTTTGCGCTAACAGGTTACTACCGTATGTCGTTAAAATTGATTCAGGATGAAATTGAAAACCAATAATTGCTGCTTGTTGATGCTCTATCGCCATGGGTAACTTTTCACCATTGTCGGTAGTAAAGTAGGCCGTTAACTCGAGTTGTTCTGACATTTTAGTTGCCACCAACGAGTGATATCGCGCCACAGGCAATGGGGTCGCAATATCTTTAAACGCTCCGGCTTGATTATGTTCTATACTCGATGATTTACCATGAACAATTTCGGGTGCACGACCAATCGTGCCACCAAAATGTTGAATAAGCGCTTGATGACCTAGGCAAATACCTAACATTGGTGTATTGCCAATCGACCGTTGAATTAACTCCATTAAACAACCAGCACTGCTTGGCTCTCCTGGTCCTGGAGATAATACCAATAAAACTTCTTGGTTTGAGTTCTGTTTTATTTTATCTATTTGCTCAAGAATAAAATCAGCGCTTAGCGTATTACGATAAACAACAGGTTCAAAGCCGAGTGATTGAAATTCATCAACAAGGTTGTAAGTAAAAGAGTCTAAGTTATCTAACATTACAATTTTAGTGTTATGTTTTGTTGGGAAGCTACTCATTACTACTTTACTCCTTGAGTTTTGCTATTAGCTAGCGATATTGCATTTAACACCGCTTGTGCTTTTTGACGAGTTTCACTTGCTTCCGATTGTGGGTCTGAGTCATACACCACACCTGCTCCTGCTTGAATTTGCGCGATGCCATTTTTAACAAAAGCGGAACGAATAACAATACAGGTATCCATTTCGCCAGTACCTGTTATATAACCAACCGCGCCGCCATAACTGCCTCGACGTTTACCTTCAACCTTGCGAATAAGTTCAGTTGCTTTTACTTTTGGCGCGCCAGAAAGTGTGCCCATGTTCATACAAGCTTGGTAAGCATGTAAGGCATCAAGCTCAAGTGATAATGTGCCACATACTCGAGAAACCAAATGCATTACGTGAGAGTAGCGGTCAACTTTTAATAAATCGGCGACATGTCGAGTGCCTGCTTGACTAACACGAGCAATATCATTTCGTGCTAAATCAACTAACATTATATGTTCAGCCAGCTCTTTTTTATCTAGTCTAAGCTCAAGTTCGATACGACTATCGAGATCTAAACAGATACTGCCATCACTGTTTCGTCCACGAGGGCGAGTTCCTGCAATAGGGTAAATTTCTACTTGTCTGTTATGTTGCTGATATTTTATTGCTGACTCAGGTGAAGCGCCAAAAATACAAAAGTCGCTATCCTTTAGGTAAAACATGTAAGGACTTGGATTACTTAATTTTAACTCCTGATAAGCTAATTCAGTGTCATGACAAGGTAAATAAAAGGTGCGAGATGGCACAACTTGGAAAATGTCACCTGCGCGAATATTTTCTTTTAAGTCATTAACGATTTTACAGAACTCTATATCACTTATATCAGTTGTAATTTCTGAGTTTTGTTCATTAATACTGTCAGTATGGACGGTAGGACGTTTGTTATTGCTTGATATATCCTGTGATAGCAGTTGTTTGAAGTTAGCAACACGCTGTGATACTTCGTCAGAAAAAGTTTCGTTGCCATTGTTAAATACATTAGCAACAATCTGAGTAGTTTTGAGTTCATGATCAATGACGACAATAGTTTCAGCTAAATAATAAACAAAGTCAGGGCAAGTGTTTTCACCTTCTTCGACGGTAGGTAATTGTTCACTAATGGCTATCATGTCAAAGGCAAATACACCGCCTAGAAAGATAGCAAATGGATGGTTGTTATTATTTTTTAGCTGATTAAAAAGTCGTAGGCTTTGAAAAGGGTTAACTGCCATTAAACGAGAGTTTTCATCTAGCTCATTGGCAACTTCGGGAAATTTAGCGGTAAGTGCCTGACTTGGGAAGTCTGAATAGCTGCATTTACTATAGCTAAGTTCAGCATGGTCAGATAATTGTAAAGCGGCAAAGTTTACTGCGGCTAAGCCATTTTTTGATAATGGGCTAAAAGTAACGCAATTGCCATTACAAACAATTTTCACGGCTGCGTTAGTGAGTAACAGGCTTTTTAGCAAATGTTTTTTATCAATCTCAGCCGACTCTAATAGTAGATTGTGATTGTTATCTGCACATAATAAACGGTATACGTTTAATGGATCACTTTGATAAGTGGCAGTTTCAGTTATTGTATTAACTGACCCCATGGTATTGGTTATAATATTGTTCATTGGTTTACCTTAATTATTTTAATGGTTTTACTTTCGTCATCCTGCATAAATGGGCAATAGCCACCAAATAAACCATGTTTTAACTTTTGTCATTTTTCTTAATCCTAATGTTAATACTAATACCATTTTAATACGAAAAAGCCCGCTTATAGTAAGCGGGCTCTTGAAAATTCTTTTTTGTACAAATTTTACATACAAACAAACATCACAACCCAATTATGTAGAGTTATGCCACCAACATTTTAATGAAATAGTTTGTATTGTTTGTATCATTATTCTTATCACCAACGTAAAATCACGTCTATTAATTGAATGTAAAATTTTATCCCCTATAGAAGAACTGATTATGGACCTGATGTCAACAGATGATTTTAAACTTTGGTCGAATTTACCCTCAGGAACTCGGATTGATTTACACAGCCATACTAAGTGTTCGGATGGTGGCTTACTGCCGCATGAGTTAGTAGACAGGGCGGTTAACTTTCAGTTAGATATTTTAGCCATTACCGATCACGATACTGTGGCAGCTCTTGATATTGCTAATGATTATATCGTAGAGAAAAACATCCCACTTAAATTGGTTAATGGCATTGAAATTTCGACGTTATGGCAGGGCTTTGAGATTCATATAGTCGGTTTGAATATTGATAAAACGTCGCCTGATTTATTACAGTTAATTGCCAGCCAGCAACAAGCACGTGAAAATAGAGCTGTTGCTATGGGTGACAAGCTCAGTAAATGTGGTTTTGACGATATCTACGACCAAGCCAAAAGTATCGCAGGAGAAGGCTCTATTACTCGTGCCCACTTTGCTAAGGTGCTTGTTCGTCAAGGTCATGTATCAGCGATGCAAAAAGCTTTTGATAAATACATAGGTAAAGGACAACGTGCTTATGTAAAACCTTCTTGGTGTAGTATTGAAGAAGCCGTAGCTGTTATTCACGCTGCTGGCGGTAGTGCAGTAATAGCGCACCCCGTTCGTTATGGGCTTTCAACTAAATGGGTTAGACGGCTGGTTGTTCATTTTAAAGAACAAGGCGGTGATGCATTAGAAATTGTTTTACCACAAATGGGCAACGAACAAAGAAAATTGATGCTAAGCTTTTGTTTAGAATATGATTTAAAGGCATCAATGGGCTCAGACTTTCATTACCCTAGTAAATGGAGTGATTTAGGCCGAAACTTAAAAATGCCAGAACAAGCTACGCCTGTTTGGTCACAATGGTAGAGTTTAATATTCAATACTTGAAAAACTATTTAAGGTTCTTATTATGAGTCAATTTTTCTACGTACACCCTGATAATCCACAAGGGCGGTTAATGAAACAGGCTGTTGCTATGATTCATGAGGGGGCAGTAGTTGTATATCCTACCGACTCAGGTTATGCACTCGGTTGCCATATGGGAGATAAAAAAGCATTAGAGCGCATTTGTAAAATTAGAGATATTGATAAAAGTCATAATTTCACACTACTGTGTAGTGATTTATCTCAGCTTTCTGAATATACCCGTGTTGATAATGTCGCTTATCGTTTATTAAAAAATAATACCCCAGGTGCCTATACCTTTATATTTAAAGGATCAAAAGAAGTACCTAAACGTCTATTAAACCCTAAGAAAAAAACAATCGGTATACGTATTCCCGATAACATTATTGCCCAAGCTCTACTCACCGAACTTAAAGAGCCTTTAATGTCGACTAGTTTAATACTGCCAGGTGAAGACACTACAGAATACGATCCTGAACATATACGAGATATTTTAGAACACAGTGTTGATTTAATCATTAATGGTGGCTACTTAGGCGAAAAACCAACAACGGTGATCGATTTTTCAGAAGATAGTGTTGACATTATCCGTGTTGGTGAAGGCGATCCTGCGCCTTTCGAGTAAGTTTCCCAATGATGAATAAATACGTCACTAAGCCGTGTGATAATCAAGAGCCTGATAGAGATATGGTTCAGCAAGTACTCCCCTTTGCGATGATCCGAGGAGAGGCATTTCTTGAGCAGCCAAAAGATTTATTTATTCCGCCAGATGCTTTGGCGATTATTTTAGAGCAGTTTGAAGGTCCTCTCGATTTACTGCTGTATTTAATTCGTAAGCAAAAGTTTGATATTCTGGACTTGCCTATTGCTCCGATAACTGCGCAATACATGAAGTATGTAGAACTGATGAAAGGGGTAAAATTAGAACTCGCTGCAGAGTACTTGGTAATGGCTGCAATTTTAGCTGAAATAAAATCTCGATTGTTATTACCGAAACAAATTATTGAAGATGAAGAAGAAGACCCTCGCGCTGAACTTGTTCGTCGTTTGAAGGAGTATGAAATTATTAAAAATGCGGCGGTACAATTAGATGAATTACCGCGGTTAGAGCGAGATAATCACTTAGTTGAAGTTGCATTAGCTAATAATTTTATACCAAGAGCCGTACATCCTGATGTTGATTTTAGCGAATTACTAAATGCTTTAAATGGCATTCTCAAACGCACTGCGGCATTTGAACACCACCATATTAAAAAAGAAGTGCTTTCCACTCGAGAGCGTATGACGGCTATTTTGGTTCAATTAAGTAAGGTCACTAATGATCAACCATTTTTCGAGTTCAGCCAGTTATTTAATGTTAGCGAGGGCAGAACTGGTGTAGTGGTGACTTTTTTAGCCATTTTAGAATTGATAAAAGAATCCTTAATTGAGTGTGTACAAAGTCAAGTTTATGGGCAGATTCAATTGAAACTAAAGGTTACTTGTGAATGAGAACCCTAACAGAATCAAAATTAAAACAGTTAATTGAAGCGGCAATCTTTGTTACTCAAAAGCCTTTATCTCAACAAAATATAAAACAAAAGCTTTTAGCTGATTACAAAGTGACAAAACAACGTATAATTGCCGCATTAGATTCATTACAAGCAGATTATAAAGACCACGGTATTGAATTAGTTAAAGTGGCATCTGGTTATCGGTTTCAAGCGATAAGTTCTTTAAGTGACGACTTAGCTACATTGTTTAAAGAGAAAGCCCCTCGATATTCAAGGGCATTATTAGAAACCTTGTCTCTTATTGCTTATAGACAACCAATAACCCGTGGTGAAATAGAACAAATTCGTGGTGTAGCTGTTAGCAGTTACATAATGAAAACATTAACCGAAAGAGATTGGATTAAAGTGGTTGGTCATAAAGAAGTGCCAGGAAAGCCAGCTATTTATTCAACAACAGATGAGTTTTTAGATTACTTTTCATTAAGTTCAATTTCAGACTTGCCTGAATTAATGCCCTTAACCACTAGTAAGTTGGTTAGTTGAATAAAGAGTAAGATCAGTTCGTTCAAACTTGTATAAAACAAAATTATTAATCATCACCTACACTCAATGAATACAGCGTAAGTGATTAAAACCAAAGAGACAGAAGTGTCGTGTTTTATTATTAACTTATCATATAGTTAATAATAGGGTGCCCAGCTACTGACGAATGAGAGCTTAGACAAATGTCTGAAAAACTACAGAAAGTATTAGCCCGCGCGGGTAAAGGATCACGCAGAGAATTGGAAACAATTATCAGTTCAGGTCGTGTTAGTGTTGATGGAAAGGTCGCTTATTTAGGCGATCGTGTTGAAGGTACTGAACACATTCGCATTGATGGTCATCAAGTTACATTAAAACCCAAAGACGAAGAAATTTGTCGGATATTAATGTATAACAAACCTGAAGGTGAAATGTGTACTCGCAAAGATCCTGAGGGACGACCAACAGTTTTTGATCGCTTACCCATATTAGAAAGTGAGCGTTGGGTAGCCGTGGGGCGTTTAGATATTAATACCTCGGGCATGTTGCTTTTCACAACTGATGGTGAGTTAGCAAGCCGATTAATGCATCCTTCAAAACAAGTGGAACGTGAATACGCGGTTCGTGTATTTGGTGAAGTTACTGAAGCGATGTTACAAACGCTTCGTGCAGGGGTAAAACTTGAAGACGGTACCGCTAAGTTTGAAAAAATAACTTATCGCGGTGGTGAAGGTCGTAATCATTGGTTTCATGTTGTACTTTCTGAAGGGCGAAATCGTGAAGTGCGTCGTTTGTGGGAAAGTCAAGAGGTACAAGTGAGTCGTTTAATACGTGTCCGTTATGGTGATTTAGAAATGAAGCGTCAACTACCGTTAGGTGGTTGGACTGAACTGGATCTTAAAGACGTTAATTACTACCGTAAGCTTGTTGACTTACCGCTAGAAGAAAAAAGTAAAGTTAAGGTTGATGAAAAGACTATGGACAATGCCAAGGCTCGTCGTATTCGTCGCTCGGTTAAAAAACATCAGCAACGTAATAAACAAGCAACGAGAAGACGTCGTTAAGCTATTTACTATAAGCTCATTTATTTTACTCATTTTTTTAAAGCGTTGGAAAAACATTGATTAAAAGTTATGTACAAGATCATCAATCGTTAGTTGAACTTTGCCAGCAGTTAGCTAAATCAAAAGTGCTTGCCATTGATACTGAATTTGTTCGCACTCGCACGTTATACCCTAAGTTAGGTCTGTTGCAAGTATACGACGGCACACATTTAGCGTTAATTGACCCGATTACTATTGACGATTTATCACCTTTTTGGCAATTACTCGCCGATGGTAATATTTGCAAAGTATTACATGCCTGTTCAGAAGATTTAGAAGTATTTCTTACCGCTGGCAATTGCAAACCCGTTAACCTGATTGATAGTCAAATTATGATGTCATTTTTAGGTCATGGTTTATCGATGGGTTATGCTGCAATGATTCAGCATTTTACTGATATTGAACTAGATAAGTCGGAATCACGTACTGATTGGACAAAGCGGCCATTAACCGCTCGCCAGCTTAGCTATGCAGAAGCGGATGTTGAATATTTATTTCAAGTTTATCCTAAAATTTTAGAGCTGTTAGAAAACTCAGGTTGGCTTGATGCCGCAGAGCAAGAAACTCATTCGATGATCGAACGTAAGTTCACGCCTGTGGATGAAAATACTTTGTACCGTAATGTGAAAATGAGTTGGAAGCTAAATCCAAAACAACTCAATGCATTAAAGTACCTTGCTACTTGGCGATATCAACGAGCTAAACAGCGCGATTTACCCCTAGGCTTTGTTGTTAAAGACAATACCTTAATGGCAGTCGCCCAAAGTAACCCGAGTAGTTTTGGTATGATGAGCTCTCTTGAAGGCGCTGAAATGTTAGATATTAGGCATCAAGGAAAAGCGATGCTGTCGGTATTAAAACAAGCAAACTTAGTTGAAATACACGATTACCCTAAAAAGATTGCTCGGTTAGATGAGTACCCTGGTTACAAACAAATTTTTAAAAATGCAAAAGCATTTATTGTCAACGAAGCTGAAACCAGTGGACTTGCGATTGAAAATTTAGCTTCTAAAAAGCAAATTAATCAATTTCTCACTATGCAATTTAATTTAAATAAAGATAGCTCTTCAGTTGCTAATGTTGATGTTTTACAAGGGTGGCGTTTAACCTTGTTTGGTGAAAAGTTACAAAAATTTGCTGATACCGGCTTTAAATAACCGATGTAGTAAGTTTAAAACATCAAAATTAATATTAAAAAGTCACTGTGACAAAGTTGATAACAAAGTAAGTGAAAGTCGTCTAGTTGGCGTGGTATATTACTGTTTTATCATTTTTAGTTAATTACTCCTTAACATAGGTCCCCATTATGCTATGTGCTGTTTATAAAAGCCCTAAAAAAGCCAATACTTACCTTTTCATCAAAACACGTGATGATTTTTCTGATGTGCCGGATGGTTTAAAAACAACTTTCGGCACGCCGATATTAGTAACTTTACTCAATTTAGCAACAAAAGATAAGTTGGGTTTTGCTGACTTAGTAAAAGTGAAAGAAAATTTAATCTCGGGCGGCTACTATTTACAGTTGCCACCGCCACAAGAAAATTTACTGACTCAGCACAAAGAGATGCTTAATAAACAACAAGAGCGGTCAGAATAATATGGATATTATATGTCGAACTTAATTACTCGGAACAGAAAGGTATTGAAAAAAAAGTCATTAAAAATAACGATGGCCATAGCTTTAGCACCCATTGCTTTATTGTTGAGTGTTTGTGTCAATGCAGAGCAAATAGCCAAAATTGAATTTGATGAATATATCAAAACTCTTAAGTCAGAGGCACTAACCAAGGGATTTGAGCAATCTTTACTCGACTCTAGTTTTGCTAATGTTAAATTCCATCAGCGTGCGGTTAAGGCAGATAGAAGCCAACCTGAAACGATTGAAACTTTAGATACTTACTTACCTAAACGTGTGCCGGATTGGAAAGTTAAAAAAGCACGTGTTATGTTCAAAAAGCATCAAGAATTGCTGATAGAAATAGGTAATAAGTATGGTGTTCAGCCTCGCTTTATTGTTGCTTTGTGGGGACTAGAAACTAATTTTGGTCGCATTATGGGCAATTATGATGTCATTTCTGCATTATCAACTATGGCTTATGAAGGTCGACGTGAAGCTTTTTTCAAAAAGCAGTTATGGGCCGCCCTGACGATTCTTGAACAAGGTCATATCACTATAGATAACATGAAAGGCTCATGGGCAGGTGCCATGGGACAAAATCAATTTATGCCAACTTCTTTTATCGCTTATGCGGTAGATGGTGATGGTGATGGTAAAAAAGACATTTGGGGTAACCAAGCTGATGTTTTTTCTTCTATGGCCAATTATCTAAAAAGGGAAGGCTGGAATGATGAAATCACTTGGGGGCGTCAAGTAAAACTACCTCACAACTTTGATCTTTCATTGGCTATTCCCAAGAATACCGGTAGTAGAAAAAAATGGTTAAAAGCTTGGGAACAAAGAGAAAAAACGCTAGCTCAGTGGCAGGATTTAGGTATTCGTCGAAGTGATGGCACCAATTTACCTAACGTTGATATTAAAGCGGCGTTAATTTTTCCTGATGATGAAAAAGGTCGGGTTTATCTTGCTTATGATAATTACAAAAGCTTGATGCATTGGAATCTATCCTATTACTTTGTCAGTTCCGTTGGACATTTGTCAGACAGAATTAAATTTCCGCCAATACAATAAACACTTTATACAAATTATAAGACTCGAAATGAAAGATAGCCCTTCAGTTAAGCCTTTTTGGCAAACCAAAGCATTGGACGAAATGACACGTAATGAGTGGGAATCACTCTGCGATGGTTGTGCAAAATGTTGTTTAAATAAATTTATTGATGACGAAAACACTGATGAAGAAAGTGAGTTGTTACCAACTAATTACATCAATGAAGGCGAGCAAGTTTTGTATACTAGCATTGCGTGTTTTCTATTAAATGATAAAAGTTGTCAGTGCACAAAATACAACCAAAGAACTAAGTTAGTGCCTGATTGTGTGAAATTAACACAAGATAATCTTGATGCTGTTTTTTTTATGCCGCCAAGTTGTACATATCGAAGGCTACAAGAAGGGCGGGGAATACCTTCTTGGCATCCGTTATTACATAAAGGTAAAAAATCAGCGATGCATAAAGCCGGCATGTCTGTCCGTGGTAAAATTGTCAAAGATGATCAGGTAAGCATTGAAAAATTTGAAGATTACATTGTTACTTGGCCATTGAACGATCTTGATTAAACAGTCTTGATATAACTTGATTTTAATACTTTTTAAATTTTAATACTTTACTCTATTTAGACAATCAGTTATGCCAACTCAGCAACACAGTTTACTTCAGTTACACGCCGCCGTTTTATTATTTGGTGGCACCGCTTTATTTGCCAAACTCATTGGTCTACCAGCCTTAGATATAACGGTTTATCGGAGTTTTGTTGCGGCTCTTTGCCTGTTTTTATTGTTAAGTTTTAAAGACAAAACTTTAGCGTTAAATAGTGCAAAAGATTATAAAATAGGTTTAGTATTAGGCGCTCTGATGGGAGTGCATTGGGTGACATACTTCAGTGGTATGCAAATGGCAGGTATCACCATTGGCATGATTGCTTTTTTTACTTATCCGGTTATAACTGTATTTTTAGAGCCTCTCGTTCATCGGAGCAAGCCAAAAGCCAAAGATATCGTAAGTGCGTTAGTTGTTATTTTAGGCATTTATTTATTAGTGCCCGAAGCTAACCTAGGTAACCAAGTTACTATGGGGATTGTTACAGGTATTGTTTCTGCTTGTTTTTTTGCCCTACGTAACATCATTCACAAAAAACACTTCTCACATTATTCTGGCCCTCAAACGATGATGTATCAAACGATTGTTGCAGGTTTAATGTTGTGTTTATTTGTTGAGGTACCGCCAATGCAAGTACCAGCGAGTGATTGGTGGCTGATCGTTTTAGTAGGAATTGTTTTCACCGCTCTGCCTCATTCGTTGTTTGCATCAAGTTTGAGAAATCTTTCGGCAACAACTGCCGGGTTAATTTCGTGTTTACAACCTTTATATGGCAGTCTTTTCGCTTTTGCAATATTAGCAGAACAACCCTCTTTTATGACCTTGATGGGCGGAGCATTGGTGATTAGCGCTGCTTTTTTTGAAACTTGGTCTGTCAGTCGAAAAAAACGAATGATTTAGTTAACCCTTCAAACATCTAACGAAAGAAAATCTCCTGTGTAATATTTGTTCAAATAGTGGTAAAACATTAATCTAATAAGAAAAATTAAATTTTCAGCTACTTTGAAGGTGTCTTATGATTATTGGTATACCTAAAGAATCACTTACTGGAGAAAACCGTGTTGCGGCTTCTCCTACTTCTGTTAGTTCATTACGTAAACTCGGCTTTAATGTTCAAATTCAAAAAGGTGCTGGTATTAAAGCTAGCTTTACCGATCATGATTTTTATCAAGCCGAAGCTGAAATGGTTGCCAAAAAGAAGTGCTGGCAAGCAGATATTATCTATAAAGTTAATTCACCTACTATAGATGAGATTGTCTTAATGAAAGAGGGAGCATATTTAGTCAGTTTTATTGCTCCCGCTCAAAGCCCTGAGATTCTTGAAGCATTAAGAGAAAAATCCATCACTACCTTAGCGATGGAAATGGTACCAAGGATGACTCGTTCACAGTCTATTGATGCACTAAGTTCAATGGGTAATATAGCAGGCTACCGAGCTGTCATTGAAGCTGTTCATCACTTTGGTCGATTTTTAACAGGACAAATAACAGCGGCAGGTAAGATGCCCCCTGCAAAAGTAATGATTATTGGTGCTGGAGTTGCTGGTCTTGCTGCAATTGGCACGGCCGTTAGTTTAGGCGCTATTGTTCGAGCCTTTGATACCCGCCCTGAGGTTAAAGAACAAATTGAGAGCATGGGGGCTGAATTTCTTGAGCTAGATTATCAAGAACCAGAAGACACCGGCTCTGGTGATGGCTATGCAAAAGAGATGAGCAAAGCCTTTATTGATGCTGAAATGGCACTTTTTGCTGAGCAAGCTAAAGATGTTGATATTATTATCACCACCGCGATGATCCCTGGTAAACCGGCGCCCAAATTGATTACTGAAGCTATGGTGAAATCAATGAAAACTGGTTCAATAATTGTCGATTTAGCTGCTGCCGGCGGTGGCAATTGTCAATTAACGGTTACAGGTAAAATAACAGATGTCGATGGTGTGAAAATCATCGGTTATACCGACCTTGTTTCTCGCTTGCCTAATCAGTCATCTCAACTATATGCCAATAATCTTGCTAATTTAGCAAAACTTTTATGTAAAGAAAAAGATGGTACTTTCACCATCGACTTTGACGATCAGGTTGTTCGTAATATGACCGTAGTCAAAGGTGATGAAATTACTTTTCCACCTCCTGCTATTCAAGTCAGTGCTGCTCCAATAAAAACTGCTGCTAACGCTGTTGATGTAAAACCTGTTGAGGATGTATCCGTTAATAAAACTAAAAAACATTTGTTAATGGGGTTAGGTATTGGTTTGTTTGCATGGATTGCAAGTGTTGCACCTGCCGACTTTCTTACTCATTTTACTGTTTTTACCCTCGCCTGTGTTATTGGTTACAACGTGGTTTGGAATGTCAGCCATTCACTACATACACCATTGATGAGTGTAACAAATGCCATTTCAGGTATTATCGTTGTTGGTGCTTTATTGCAGATTGGCCAAGATAATTTACTTGTACAAATTTTAGCGGCAATTGCAGTATTGATTGCCACCATTAACATTGTTGGCGGCTTTAAAGTCACTAGCCGCATGTTAAAAATGTTTAGAAGATAAGGGAGACTAGCATGGAATTTTCACCTGGATTAATTACTGCTGCTTATCTTATTGCAGCATTGTTATTTATATTTAGTTTATCAGGCTTGAGTAAGCAAGAGTCAGCAGAAACAGGTAATTTATACGGCATGGTAGGTATGGCAATTGCTTTAATTGCCACGCTTGCTGACCCTCGAGTGTCCAATGTTTTAATGATTTTTATCGCGATGATTATTGGTGCTGTGATTGGTTTAAGGTTAGCTAACAAAGTTGAGATGACTGAAATGCCAGAACTAGTAGCAATATTACATAGTTTTGTTGGTTTAGCTGCCGTTCTTGTTGGTTTTAATAGTTATTTTGAAATGCATCAAAGTTTTGGCAGTAGTTTGGGCCACTTAGGAATGGATACCGAAGCGATGAAAATAGCGATGAATATTCATTTATCTGAAGTATTTATCGGTGTATTTATTGGTGCTGTTACTTTTACCGGCTCAATAGTCGCTTTTGCAAAGCTGCGAGGTTTGATCAACTCAAGCGCATTAATGCTGCCTCATCGTCATAAAATGAATTTAGCTGCAGGTATTACGTCATTTGTGTTGATGATCGTTTTTGTACAAAATGGCGGTGCACACTTTCCTTTATTTTTAATGACAGCTATTGCCTTGCTTTTTGGTTGGCATTTAGTTGCATCAATTGGTGGGGCAGATATGCCAGTTGTTGTTTCTATGCTTAACTCCTACTCGGGTTGGGCAGCAGCAGCAGCAGGTTTTATGCTAAATAATGACTTGTTAATTATCACTGGCGCCTTGGTTGGTTCATCAGGGGCAATTCTCTCTTATATTATGTGTAAAGCGATGAATCGCTCTTTTATTAGTGTTATTGCTGGCGGCTTTGGTACGCAAGTCGTTATTGATGTAGATAAAGATTATGGTGAACATGTTGAAGTACATGCTGAAGCTGTAGCTGATTTATTGCGCAACGCTAGATCAGTTATCATCACTCCTGGCTACGGTATGGCCGTTGCTCAAGCACAGTACCCTGTATATGAAATGACGCAAGCATTAAAAGATAAAGGCATTGATGTTAAATTTGCTATTCACCCTGTTGCTGGTAGGTTACCTGGCCATATGAATGTATTGCTTGCAGAAGCGAGAGTTCCTTACGATATTGTTTTTGGTATGGATGAGATTAACGAAGACTTCTCACAAACGGATGTTGTTTTAGTTATCGGCGCAAATGATACCGTTAACCCATCAGCTGCTGAAGACCCAACTAGCCCAATTGCGGGCATGCCGGTGTTGGAGGTTTGGCATGCTAAAGAAGTCATTGTCTTTAAACGGTCAATGAATACCGGTTATGCCGGAGTACAAAACCCTTTATTTTTCAAAGAAAATACGCAAATGCTTTTTGGTGATGCAAAAGACTCTGTTGAGCAGATCTTTAAAGCCTTATGATAAAGTACTACTCATAGAAACTAGGTTCAGGTTGGCATTGTAAGTTGAGATCAATAATCAATAAAGTCTAAGGCGTTATGTTGGTGGTTTTATTCAATGCTGTCCAAGTTCCTATTTACCATATGTAGTTTGGTTATCAGGTTTGTGCTATAGTTTGTTTTATTACACTCCCCATTACCCTGATGGCATTTATATTTGTTATGGCCAAAAAAAATCTTGAAAAACTTAGCATTCGTGAAAAAACAATTTTTGATGGTGTTTTTACGAAATATTTTTTGAAATCTCTTTTTTATATCTGGTTTAAACTTGCCGGTTGGAAAATCACCAAGTCAAGCCCTGAAGGCGCTGGTGTTGCCATTGCAGCCCCCCATACTTCTAATTGGGACTTTATCTACGCACTTGGTGCTGCGATTTTGCAAGATGTGAAAATTTACTTTTCTATTAAAGATAGTTGGTGTCGTCTACCTTTAATTGGACGATGGATTATGTGGTTAGGCGCAATGCCCATTGACCGTTCTTCAAAAGGTATGGGGCAAGTCAATCAAATCAAAACCTTTATTAATAGTCAAAAGTCGGCTCGAGTTTTCTTTTTGTTCACGCCTGAAGGGACAAGGGGCAAAGTAGCTAAATGGAAAACAGGTTTTTACCATGTTGCTCAAGGTTGTGGTATTCCAATTTTTCTAGCTAAGGTAGATTATCGTAAAAAAGAGTCAGGTGTGTTTCATTCTTTTGATGTAACGGGTGATAAAGAGAATGACATAAAAGCAATTCAAGCGTCATATAAAAGTGTTTTTGGTAAATTTCCTAAAAAACAATTCCCATTATATACTGGCCCTATGCCTAAAATATCAGACGCTGAAGCGTCAATTATTCGTGCTATGTACTCCTTTAAAGGTGTTGCAACTCGAGTAGAAATTACTGCTAAAGCCAAGTTAGGTGAATTATCAACGGTGATGCTAGATTTTTTAATTGAAAAAGGCTTACTGGAACAAAGTACTCAAATTTCTGGAGGGAATTGTGAGCCTACTTATCGTTTGACCTTTGCTGGTAAAGGCTGCTTGTTACACTTATATCCGAGTTTAATTAACAAGTAGTTACAATTGCTTACACCTCTATAGGTGTAAGTCTAATTCTGATACTAATAATTACCCACCACTTATCAACCAGTTACCACGCTTATATTTTTTTTGTTTTATTCTACTTAAATAGTTATAGACTTTCTAAGCGACTTTACTTGTAGATTACTCGCGTACTTGTATACAATATATTTAAGTTCAGGAGGTGGTATGAATTTATCACTGACTAGCTTATTTTAGTTTCTCTCATGGAGGACTGTTTATTGAACATTAAATTAACCTGGTCTGTCAGTGTTAACAAGGAAAGTCGATTCAACTTTATTGATGATTATTTATCAGTAATTAGGGTAGTCACCTTAAACCTCCCTTACATTTGGTTTAAACGCTTCTAAGTCAATTTATACAGTAAATTCTTACCTCTCCTCGTTAAGTTCAAGCTTGTGACTTAACGAGGATTTTTTATTTGTGTTATCAATGTTATAATACTTTAATATGATGTTGATTATGTCTAATTCACCTACCTGACCACTATTTTCAATTTAGAAAGTTAAGGTCATCGCAATTTCAGTGAAAAAGCTGCTATAATCCGCGACCTAAATTTTATTTGTGTATTTAATGTTGGTGATGTGATGAGTGTTGATTCAATGGGGTTTTCTGAAGGGCTACTAAAAGCTGTTAAGGAGTGTGGTTACCAAACTGTTACTCCGATTCAACAGCAAGCTATACCTGTGATTCGTACTGGTGTCGATCTGCTAGCCAGCGCACAAACAGGTACCGGGAAAACAGCAGCTTTTGCTCTTCCTATACTTGATATGCTTGAAAAGGCAGGGGGCAATGAAAATAACTCTTCTCAACGTACTGTTAGAGCGTTAATTTTAACTCCCTCACGAGAGCTAGCAGCGCAAGTTGCTAAAAACATCAGTGATTATAGTCAATATTTATCCTTAAATTCAGGTGTTGTTTATGGCGGCGGTAAGATGCCATCACAAACCAAAATGCTAAAGCAAGGAGTAGATGTTTTAGTCGCAACTCCTGGTCGTTTACTTGAGCATTTAACGTTGAGGAATGTTGACTTATCTCATGTTAAACATGTTGTTTTAGATGAAGCTGATCGTATGTTAGATATGGGGTTCTTAAAAGATATTGAACGCCTGTTTACTGTGATAAAACAGCGCCATCAAACACTGATGTTTTCAGCGACCTTTTCTAATAAAGTTAAAACCCTAGCAAAACAAATACTAACAACACCTAAAACCATTGAAGTCGCTCGCCAAAATTCTACTTCTGGTAAAGTTAAGCAGTCAGTATATTGGGTTTCTGAAATACGTAAGCGTGAACTATTATCTGAAATAATAGGTGTTAATAATTGGCAGCAGGTATTAGTATTTGCCGGAACTAAAGAAAGTGCTGACCTACTCGCAAAAGAGTTAAAACTCGATGGTATTAAAACTGCCCTTTGTCATGGTGATAAATCACAAGGGGCACGAAATCAAGCCCTTGAAAAATTCAAGAATGGCAGTGTTCGCGTTTTAGTTGCTACCGACGTAGCTGCTCGAGGTTTAGACATTGAAGATTTACCATATGTTGTTAATTTCCATTTACCTTATTTAGCGGAAGACTATGTTCATCGAATAGGTCGCACTGGTCGAGCAGGAAAGACAGGTACGGCTATATCGCTGGTAAGTCCTAAAGACGAACAGTTTTTAGAAAACATAGAGCAGTTAATTGAACGTAAGTTTGAACGAATTGTTGCCCCAGGATATGAACTTGAACGCCCCTTACCTGCGCAATATAAAGATGAAGTTGAAAAACCTTTAAAGAAAAGTCGTTACCACGCAACTCAAGAAAAAAATCAGGCATTAGCAAAGAAAAAATCTGATAATGCTAGTTCAAGAAAGAAAAAACCGCAAACGACAACTAAGTACAATTCGAAAATCAAGAAAAAACGCTAGTGTGTTTTCATAAGTTTTAAAATGTCATATTCTAGCAATGATGTAAGTTCTATTGAAATACCATTTGAACACCGACATCATTGCTGGTTTTGCGGCGAGCCCTCACAAAGCTATTTTATTTTTCCATCAAATCATTCAAATAATTTTTATAAAAAACAATATATTGTACTAAACTGCAGCCACCCTCGATTAAGCGTACCCTGTTGCGCTGAATGTCATCGGTTAGCCAATCAAGCTGAAGTTGACTCTATTTGGGCAGTAAATGAAGACGTTAAACGACGTTTATTACATATATATCGAAAAGATTTAGCTATTGGTATTAATTGGACAAAAGAAGAACTTGAAAATAGTGAATTTGAAGGAGGTAGTTTTGCTGGTTTTAAAAAAAGTGCTTGGTTTATTTATGAAGTAGCGAAAGAAAGAGTGAACTTTGATGGTTGGCCAATAAACTATCATGGCATTGAGCTTGTTATAACAACCGATGAGGAAAGTTTTATTTTTGATGGCGTGACTTATCCTAAAGTTGAGGATGCAGTAACTCATTATTGTCAGGTGTTTTCTCTAAATAAGCTTTTTTTTCAAACAGCGCTAGGTAAAATTGGTATTAAGCGCTTTGCGTATGTGGTTAGGTTTTGTCGCTTATTAGTTGGCGCTACACCTAATGAGCAAAAGCAAAGCTTAAAAGAGTTAGTGTAAAGCATTATACAATACTTAAATTATGGCCAGAACTGAGTTTATTTTTATATAAAAGCTTGTCGGCTCGGTTAAAAATCTTTTGCTCGCTGTCATCATGATTCATAAAAGTCATACCCAAACTTGTTGATATTTGATATTTAGCTAACAAAGCATCTTGGCTTAATGCATAGTTTATTCTACTTTCAATCACTATTAGCGATTGCTCACTAGCACTTTCAACAATAATACTAAACTCATCGCCTCCAAACCTGAAAACACTGTCTGAGTCACGAACGCTTGAACGCAGTGCATTGGCAAAGTTAACTAATATTTTATCGCCAATTTGGTGACCAAAACTGTCATTAATAACTTTAAACTTATCAAGATCACAAATAATCAAACCAACGTGAGAGCGTTGACGGTTGGCATGATGCATTGCTCTTTTTAGTTGTTCATCAAAATAACGGCGATTACCTAAACCAGTTAACGCGTCTTGCATTGCAAGTTGCATTGCTTGATGGTATTGAATAGAATTTTTTAATGGATAAACTAAATACTGGTGTAACTCGTCTAGTATCTTATAATTAGTTAAACTAATTGGGGAATTAATGGTATAGGTTAAAATGCCGATAAACTCTCCTGCAATTTTGAGTTCAAATTGTCGCTCTGATTTACCCTTACGGCTACCTCTAATTGACTGAGTGATTTGGCCATTTTTAAAATAAAGCCCTGAGAAGTCAACAAATTTGGCAGCTTCCATGGCAAACATATTAAGAATTTTTTCAAGATCGAGACTGGTTTGAAGTTGTTCAAGCAAAGCTAAACCATGTTTGGTATTTTCAAAGTGAGAAGAGTCAAAAGCTCTTAAAGCATTGAATTCTGAAAAATGATTATCGAGTATGTTTAACGTTTGCATAAATTCCCCTAACCTATGAGTACCCTAGGTATAGAGCAAGTTTTGTGCCCAATGTACTTTTGATATAACATAAGTATAAATCATTGATTATTATTAGTTAAAATTGTGTAGAATAATATTAATGTTGATAAAAAGCTGAAGTCGGAATTTTGACGGTTTTATTTACCATCAACTACGGCAATAACTTGCCGTGTGGCAATTGAATAATTGGCGATAGTCATATTTAAACTATAAGGATGTTTTGTGACCGGACATTTAGAAATTTTAGCTATTTTAACTAGCGCTGTTTTAATTGTTTGGATTTTCAGGCGGTTAAAATTACCTGCCATTCTCGCTTATTTAGTTGCCGGCATGCTTGTTGGTGAGCACGGTCTTGATTGGGCTCAAGGGCATGTTAATTACGATCACTTTGCCGAACTTGGTATAGTTTTTCTACTCTTCACTCTTGGCTTAGAGTTTTCTTTACCAAAATTAATGGCAATGCGGCACTTAGTAGTAAGCGTAGGTAGCTTGCAGGTGGGTATTTCCCTTGTCATTTTTATTGTTTTGGCAATGATGTTAGGGCAAAGTTTTAGCACAGCATTTGTTATTGGCGGTATTTTAGCTTTGTCATCAACCGCAATTGTTGTTAGGCAACTGAGTGAATCTGGGGCAATGAAGCGTAAGTCAGGCCAATTGTCTGTTGCTGTATTACTTTTTCAAGATGTAGCTGTTGTTCCATTTTTAATTATAATCCCTATGCTCGCTACCAGTGGTGATAGCTCTATGGTTTTAGCGCTGTCTATGGCGTTGATTAAAGGGATTGTAGTTGTTGGCCTGTTACTATTAACAGGTAAATGGTTATTGCCTAGGCTATTCAACGTCATTGCTCAAGTAAGAACAGATGAACTGTTTGTGCTAACAACGCTTTTAGTTACTTTAGTTGCCTCTGCATTAACACAATGGTTTGGCTTATCTATGGCTTTAGGCGCGTTTCTAGCTGGGATGATGTTAGGAGAGAGCCAATATAGACACCAACTCGAAGCTGATATTCGTCCATACCGAGATATATTACTTGGCTTGTTTTTTATCACCGTCGGTATGAAGCTTGACATTGTTATCTTATTTTCATCACCATTGACTATTTTTTCTATTATGTTGTCTTTTATGGTGATTAAAGTTGTTGTTATTAAAATACTTGCGGTTCGTGCTGGTGAGGCTTCCAAAGATGCTTGGGCTGCAGGCTTTATGCTGTCACAAATGGGTGAGTTTGGTTTTGTCTTGATCGCTTTAGCTGGTCAGGTTGAATTATTACCTCTTGATGTTGCTTCAATGTTGTTAGGGGCGGGTGTAATTAGTATGGCTCTGACTCCATATATTATTAATAATGCAAGGAAATGGGGCGTCTGGCTGAGTCATGATAAACAAGTTGATACAGAACATTTGGAAGGATTAACGGATAATAAAAACTTAAAAGATCACGTCATAATTTGTGGTTTTGGCAGGGTAGGCCAGACAGTTAGCCGTTTTTTAAAACAAGAGTCTATTGATTTTGTTGCAATAGATATTGATCCTCTTAGAACATCTAAGGCTCGTGATGCGGGTGAGAACGTATTATTTGGTTCTTCTCGACAAGCGGAGTTATTGCAAGCCGCACATTTATCTACAGCTAAGCTTGTGGTTATAGCTTTTGGTGAAGATAGGCAGTCAATTGAAGTTATTCAAAAAGTACGTTCTTTATCAGCAGATGTACCCATTTTAGTTAGAACAAGAAATGATGATCAATTAGACGCTTTACAAGAGGCTGGTGCTAACGAGGTTGTTCCAGAGAGTTTGGAAGGTAGCTTGATGTTAGTTTCACAGGTATTATCTCTTTCAGGTATTCCTATTTCTAGAATCATCCGTAGAGTACAAAAAGAGCGTAAAAATCACTATAACCATTTACATGGGTTTTATCAGGGTGAACATACAGACATGGGTCCTGAAGCAATTGATCGAATTGAGTTTGCCCATGCCATTTTATTGACCGATGATGCTTTTGTCATTGGCCATTCTATACGTTCTCTTAACTTAACTCGCCGCAGGGTGAGCATTATTACTCTAAGAAGAGATAATCAGGAAATTGAAGAGCCAGATGAAAATATTATACTAAAACCGCAAGATACTTTAGTTTTACGTGGTAAACCAAGGCGAGTTGAGCGAGCTGAACGGTATATGCAGGAAGGTGAGAAGTAACATCTTTGCAGTTATAAAGATAAAAAATCTCTGATTTTGCTTTCTTTTTTCATTGCATCTTCAAAGCCTAGCTTTATTAATTTTTGACAATAATTTTTCTCAAACAACAAATAGCTAGCAATACTCGATTCTGAGTCATTTGTTATACCAACACTCCTTAATAATAATCGAATTGACAAAGGTAATTCATGATAGTGATTAATTGCCATGGTATTAAAGTCATGGCTAGGGTTAAGTACTAAGCTATCAATATGCTGCAACCCTGGAATATTTTTTCTGCTCTCATTTGGGATCAAAGATAGGGTATTATTTATTCTATTCAACCGCTCTATATCACTCTTGAGTGTATCTGAAAAAATTGTATCGAGTAAGTGACCTGCTATCGTTGCTGTACTAGGTGGGTGGGGATTATTTTCATTGGCATGAACAGGCTCTATTGGTTGTTCAACGCCAATGACTAGTATGCGCTTAGCTCCTAAATGAATAGCAGGGCTTAAAGGTGATAATTGGTGTACTGAGCCATCACCGTAATGTTGATTTTTAATATTAATTGAAGGAAATACCAATGGAATCGCAGCAGAAGCCATAAGATGTTCGCTATTGATTTGGCAAGGTTGACCATGGCGTTTCGCTCTGAACCAAGGTTTTATACCTTGCTCTGATTGGAAGAAACTGATGGAATTACCGGTAGAGTAATTTGAAGCAGTAATTGATAGTGCCGATAAAAAACCGTTCGAAATATTACTGTCAATACGATCAAATTTGACCACTTGATTAAGTAAATCTCTTAAAGGGGCATTGTTTAATAAACTTCTAGCAGACTTATTAGCATAATCTGCTTGATAACTCCCTAATATCCCCCGACTAATGTTAGAAAATACCCGTAATGGATCACTATGATAAATATTATATGTATGTAGCGATTTCCACATCCATTCTAATTTCTTAACGCCAAGGTGAAAACATGAGGCATAACAAGAAAGTGCTGTAGCGTTAATGGCGCCAGCAGAAGTACCACAGATAATTGGAAATGGTATACCCTGGTG
>JALJPB010000058.1 GCA_022969175.1 Colwellia sp.
CGCTATATAGGTTTATCGCAGTTTCTCGGTATAAACCATAAGCAGAGTAAATATAAGGCGATGTTATTAACACTTGTTTCAGTTTATTTAAACTAGCTTGGCTATATTCACCATTGAGCATTATTTTGCTATACAGCTCAATGTATTGTCGATAATCATCTTCATTAATTGGCCGCTGTACTAATGCTGATTGGTTAACTTCAGACAGCTCTGAGTACAGCAAAGCAAATTGAGTTTGGCTATTGTTATAAATAGTATTAAATTTTTCAATCGGCGCAATCCAGCTTCTTTCAGACGCCACTTTTAATACTTCATGTGTTTCAAAATTATCCACCAAGCGCGAAAAGTTTACTTTACAACGGCTGTTATCACATTCAAGTTCGGTTGCAATAATGTCTGATGCACCCACGGCTTGCCTTAGTTTTTTTAAATCATTGGGGAAGTCTTTAGTGATAGCATTAACTTCACGTTGCGAAACTAAGTACATGTTGCTGGTATTAATAACCGATTGACGTAATGCATCTTCAATAGCTGAAATTACTAGGTCTTGCTGCATGGGTGCCATCAACGGACTATTTGCTAATGTAGGTCTTAAGATGACCACTTGTTTTGTTTCAACTACTTGCAAACCAACTAGCCAAACAATCAACATAGCCACTAAGCAAATAAGGCTGGTAGAATAGAAAGTTTTAAGCGAATTACTTTTTAACTCTATCTGTATTTGCGCCTTTTCCGGTAAAACAATACCAGATAAAGGCAGTGTGGGTTGTTCGTCAATTTGGCTTTGTTGTAGCGCATTTTGAATATGTGTTATCCGGTTTTCAATTTCTTCAGCGGTTAACCTTCGTTGTTCTACAGGTTTAACTAACATTTGCATTAAAAGATCGGTTAAAGCACTAGGAGCATCAAGCATTAAGTTTTTAGCATGCTCTGGAGGGTGTTGACATATTTTGTTTGCAACCTCTAATGCCGTGCTCGTTGCATTGCTATTTTCAAACGGATGACTACCAACAATTAATTGATAAGCAATGATGCCCAATGAAAATATATCGCTACGATAGTCAACGGTTTGATTATTAATTTGCTCTGGCGACATATAATGCAAACTGCCAAATTGTATTGGCTTAGTAGGCTCTTCAGCATTATCTTTTATGGGCGTTGATAAACAAGCAATACCAAAGTCGGTAATTTTCAATTGTTGTTGTTCGTTAACTAATATGTTGCTTGGTTTTAAATCACAGTGAATTACACCATTTTGATGAGCGGCCGCTAAACCTGCTGACAATTGACGTAATAAAGCTAACTTTTGAATTAAGGATAATTGAGTTTCTAGTTGAAATTTCGTTAAGGTTTTACTGTTAAAATACTCCATTACTAAGGCGGAGTAGTTTTCCTCATCAATAATATTGTAAATTTGAATAATATTAACGTGGTTAACACGGGCTAACAGCCGTGCTTCGGTTAAAGCGTGGTGAACTTTTTCACTTTTCTCTTGGTTTAGGCCTTGGTTTAGGTCTTGGCTTTCATCTAAGTAGGTTAGTTCTTTAATCGCAACTTGTCGTTGCAGTTTATTGTCTTGAGCGAGATAAACCTTACCCATGCCGCCTTCACCCAATAATTTTTCTTTACTATATTGAGTTGCTTGCTTATCCATTTAATACCGTCAATTTCACTTTGTTTTGTCCACGGTCGATAATCAGTTTACTGCCTTTATAGATACGATAATAACTGCCAGCAAACCGTATTTTATCGCCTTTTCTCTCAATTAATTCATCGCCACTACAAGCGCCATCCAGCATTTCTCTAAATTGCTTTTTAGCACGGCAAACGTGGGTATTAAAAAGTGTGATCTCGTAGCCAAGTTCTTTAGCGAGTATTTCGGGAAACCTCCAGCCTTGGCTTTCATGGTCGAAGCCTTTTTTAGCATCTTGATCGCGATGTCTTGCCAAACTTAGGGTTAAATAATGATGGGCATTATCAGATAAATTAAAGCTTTCATTCTCCGTTGTGATGTTTAATTGAGTATTTTCTTCATCGAGCGTTAAATTAAAACGATAATTTATTTGATGGGCTAACAATTTAGCTTTAAGCAAACGTACGGTACTTTCGATAATACTATTTAGGCTTAGTTGCCAGTTTTGGTTATCAAAACGAACTATATCTTCATTTGCGACAGGAAAAGCCCTACCTTCAACATCGTTGAGAAACTCTTTGTACCATTGGTTTTTACTTTGCACATAAAACAAGGCGATTTCTGGATGCTGCTCTGAAGGAAGTAAATTGTAATCAGTTAAAATTATCGGTTTACTCTCAGTTGTTGTTGTTGTCGTTGTCGTTGCTTCAGCATTTATTAGCATATTTTGTGGCGGGCTAAGGTTTTTAACGATATAACCGTGCGTTTTGGCATTTGCAAAATAAATTTCATCGCCAGTGGTGAGTTTATATGGCGAGTCTTTGGTTAACTTTTGATTATTAACCCAAGTGCCATTGTGACTAATGTCTCGAATAACCCACTGCTGATCTAACCATTCAATTAACGCATGGCTACGAGATATTTCAGCAGCCTCAATTAGGGTATTAACATTATTAATTGAACGACCAAAACAGTGATAAGCACTTAAATAAATTAAGGGAAGTTGGTTATTGTTCAGAGATAAAATAGCTGCCATAGAAAATAATTGATCTCGTTAAACTATTACAGAGGTGTAATCAAACTTAAAAAATCAATTGTACATAAATACGATAGGCTCTACTAGTGAAGATTATGATGAAAAATTATCTCTTTGTTCTATATCATGGGTCATCTCTGAAAGTTACATTTACTCTCAGAGGTGACCGATACTTGGCTTTGTTTTGCTTTGTTTTGGTTTGCTTGGTATATATCTTTAACTGTACTTTTCAGGTAATGGTAGCGCAGCTACTCCTGAGTTAACCGCGGCTTGTGCAACCGCTTTAGCAACATTGTGGCATAACCTAGGATCCATCGGGCGAGGGATAATATAGTCTCGACCAAAGGTTAAAGACTTTTCGCCACTTGCTTCTAAAACGCTTTGCGGCACGCTCTCTTTGGCAAGTGTGCGTATGGCATGCACCGCTGCTATTTTCATTTCATTGTTAATTTTACCTGCCCGTACATCTAATGCGCCTCTAAAAATAAAAGGGAAACATAATACGTTGTTTACTTGGTTAGGATAATCTGAGCGTCCGGTAGCCATAATTAAATCGTCACGAACTGAATGGGCAAGCTCTGGTTTTATTTCAGGGTCTGGGTTTGAGCAAGCAAAAACAACTGGGTTGTCAGCCATTTTTAATAATTGCTGCTGGTTAAGTAAGTTAGGACCTGATACGCCAACAAATACGTCAGCGCCGTCAATAGCATCGTCTAGGGTGCGTTTATCAGTATTATTGGCAAATAAGGTTTTGTATTCATTTAAATCACTACGCCGTGTATGAATAACACCTTTAGTATCAAGCATGTATATTTTTTCACGTTGTGCGCCACATTGTATCAATAACTCCATACAGGCTATGGCGGCAGCCCCTGCCCCTAAACATACAATGACCACATCTTGTATCTTTTTCCCCTGAATGTCTAAAGCATTAAGCATACCGGCGGCGGTTACAATGGCTGTGCCATGTTGGTCGTCATGAAAAACAGGAATTTTGCAACGCTCTTGCAAAGCCTTTTCTATAACAAAACACTCTGGTGCTTTAATGTCTTCTAGATTAATGCCGCCAAAAGTATCAGCAATACTGGCTACGGTATTAATAAATTCTTCTGGTGTTTTATGGTTAACTTCAATATCAAATGAGTCGATATTTGCAAAACGTTTAAACAATAACGCTTTACCTTCCATCACAGGTTTTGATGCCATTGGCCCTAAGTTACCTAAACCTAATACTGCACTACCATTTGTGATAACGGCAACGGTATTGCCTTTGTTGGTATATTTATAAACATTTTCTGCATCCGCGGCTATTTCACGACAAGGCTCGGCAACACCGGGGCTATACGCCAAAGATAAATCGTCGCTGGTTTCAGCTGACTTGGTTATTTCAATTGCTATTTTACCTGGTGTTGGATAGGCGTGATAATCTAGCGCGCGTTGTTTTAAATCGCTCATAAGTGACCCTTGAGATAATATATAAAAATGTAAATGCTTGATTTGGAAGTTGTAAGACTACCCATTGAAAAAGTAATCAGATAAAAAAAGCAGCTGCACGTCCAAACACAACTGCTTTTTAGCAAGCAAGCTATAATTTATAACTCGCTCTTTCGAACTCTGCACTTTGGTTGTTTTGGTGGTTTTTCTTTGTTGCTAGAAACGCCATACAGCTAAAAATTGTGCGGTATTGTCATCAGTACCTTTTTCACCTAATTTGTTTTTCCAGTATTGGTATTCAATACCAACAAATAATTGACCGGCTTTATTACCTAACACTTCACCTAAATCCATACGAATTTGTGGTTGAAATAAAATCCACGACTCAAGCTCAGTAGTACCAAAACTATTGGTTTGACTGCGTCCATCAATATATTCTAAATGACCTTCGATACTCCAGCTTGTTGAGCCTAGTTTAAAAGGATAAGCCCAAGAAAAATCGACCATAAAACTTGAGTCTTCATCAACAACAACAAACACTGGGGAAGAAGCACTACCACCACCTTGATGTATATACCCGGTAACATCAATTTGTGCAAAAGCAAAACCCGGTAGGTCTAATGCAAACCGAACACCTGGAAGCACCCAGCTACTGTCAACTTCTGGTGCAAAGTTAAAACCAGCAACAATACCAATATCTTTTACCGGTCCAAACGATAAATCTTTGCCGGTAATAGCGCCTAAGCTAAAATTAGAATACCATTCGCCATAAAACTCACTGCTGTCTTCTACAGGAAAGTTAGCATCGCCGTTAACGCTGTAACGTGAATGATCAACGAAGAAAAAGTTATCACCATACTCCCACCCACCAGCATGCTGGAAAGTAATAATAGTTGTATCGGCTGTACCGCCCGTACCAGGTCGTTCCAATTCACCAAAGACTTGTAGGTGTACTTCGGTATTGCCCCAAATTTCAGCTGAGGCTATTGGTGTTATTAATGCCGTTGTTGCAACTGCAGCCAAAGCAGCAGACTTAAATAGTTTATTTACTTTCATCATTTTCCCTTACATAAGTTCTAGTGGTTTCTTGGTTTAATTTGTTATTTATAGCTCTTTATAATTATTAGTCATTTTATTTTCTCGATAGTGCTTGAAAAACAAGTTCAACATAAACCAAATCGGTGAATATTGGCTAAACTCTAATCAGGCCCGATTTAAAATTACAAATCCTGACAGACATGTCAACTTAATTATTGTTCGTCGATTTCAAAATGTATTAATAAAAATAATTTCAACAAACGACAAACTTGACACTTGTGACAGGTTTTGTTATCAACTATATAACAATTATTTATTTCATCAAATAAGGTAAACAAAACATGAACTATCAATCTTTCAATCCTCCAAGAAGGATCTTAATGGGCCCCGGTCCTTCGGATGTCAGCCCAGAGGTTCTTGCTGCATTATCAAGACCAACAATCGGCCATTTAGACCCACTATTTGTTGGTATGATGGACGAAGTTAAAGCATTACTACAGTACGCATTTCAAACAAAAAACGAGTTCACTATTGCTCTTTCAGCCCCAGGTTCTGCTGGTATGGAAGCTTGTTTTGTAAACTTAGTAGAAGCGGGACAAAAAGTCATTGTTTGTCGAAATGGCGTATTTGGCGATCGCATGATCCAAAACGTTACTCGCATTGGCGCAGAGGCTATTGTTGTTGATTCTCCCTGGGGCCGAGCGGTTGAAGTAGACAAAGTTGAGCAAGCATTAATTGATAATCCAGATGCTAAATTTGTCGCTTTTGTCCATGCAGAAACGTCAACGGGTGCGGTATCTGACGCAAAAGCACTATGTGCACTTGCCCAAAAACATGACTGTTTATCTATTGTTGATGCCGTTACATCCCTTGGTGGTATTGAACTTAAAGTTGATGACTGGGGTATCGATGCAATTTATTCGGGTTCACAAAAATGTTTATCTTGTGTACCAGGTTTGTCGCCACTTTCGTTTAGTGATAAAGCAGTAAATGTTATTAAGAATCGTAAGACTGTTGTACAAAGTTGGTTTTTAGATCAATCACTTGTCATGAGTTATTGGTCGGGAGAGGGTAAACGTAGCTACCACCATACCGCGCCGGTAAACTCATTATATGGACTGCATGAATCACTGGTGCAATTGCATAATGAAGGCATTGAAAACAGCTGGGCTAGACATCAAAAACAACATGATGCACTGGCTAAAGGCCTTGAAAAGCTTGGTATTAAGTTTATTGTGCCCAAGGAAGAACGTTTGCCACAACTGAACGCTATTTATATTCCTGATGGCGCTGATGACGCAAAAGTAAGGGACTACTTACTTAACCATTACAATTTGGAAATTGGTGCAGGTTTAGGTGAACTTGCCGGAAAAGCATGGCGAATAGGCACTATGGGTTATGGGGCAAGAAGTGAAAATATCGCTTTGTGTTTAAGTGCACTAGAAGATGCGTTGAATCAATAAAACTGTTTTAATGACATAAATTACCCATCAATAATGGACAAAAAATTTCACAATGTGAAATTAAAAGAGACACAGTGATGAAGCATAAAATTGAAGTTATGATCTCAGAGCAAAAAATTAAAGACAGAGTTGCTCAATTAGGGCGGCAAATAACCGAACATTATCAAGACAGCGACAATTTGGTAATGGTCGGTTTACTGCGAGGCTCATTTGTTTTTATGGCTGACTTAACCAGAGCAATTAAAGTGAACCACAGTGTTGATTTTATGACCGCCTCTAGTTACGGCAGTAACATGGAAAGCTCTCGTGATGTTCATATTCTCAAAGATTTAGACGATAACATTGAAGGTAAAGATGTATTACTAGTTGAAGACATTATTGATACGGGCAATACCTTAAGCAAAGTATTGGAAATTCTCAATTTACGAGCGCCAAATTCTATTCAAATTTGCACCTTGTTAGATAAACCAACACGGCGAGAACAAGTGGTGGATGTTAAGTGGGTAGGTTTTGAAATACCCGATGAGTTTGTTGTTGGCGTAGGAATAGATTACGCACAAAAGTATCGCCACCTGCCCTATATTGGCAAAGTCATTACTTTAGAAGAATAAGCTTTAGAAGAATAAGCTTTAGAAGAATAGGCTTTAGAAGAACTCACTGATGGGCATGAAGAAACAGAGTGAATACTTAACATCTGATAGTAAAAATAAATGCTCGCGCATTATGCCAGTGACAGTAATTACTGGCACTGGTAGTAATCAAAAGCCTAAGCGGTGTTACCGTTTAGGCTTTTTTATTGAACATTAACCATTAGTCGAGATAATGTTTAACAATTTTATCTTGGCTAATTGAATCAGGTAAACTAACTTTCACATATCGGTACAAATGAATTTTTCCCTTAATAATAGCGCCCTCAGCAACTTTTAATTTGGGTGTTTTATCAGCATAGGATGTCAGGAAAGTATCTTCATAAATGATATCGCCCTGAACTACAGCTTTTTTTGCCAGTGTAATATCACCATTAGAGCCAACTAAATTAGTACCAACATTTACTCCTTGGTGAATATGAATATGACCATTAACTGTTTTTACACTTCGAGTAATAAAAACCTCTTTTGCTACATCAATATTGCCATTAACCGTTTCAAGGGAATAAGCTTCACTAAACTCACCTATGTCAATATTGCCATTGACAATATCTACAGATTTTACTTTTGCGTTGTTACCGACAGTAATATTACCGCTATTATTCTCCAAGTCACCGGCATGTTGCCCATCTCTGACATCTATATTACCAAACGTTGAGTAGACATCTTTACCACTATGGCCAATTTGATTACCGACAACACAGCCAGATAAACCAACTAATAATAATGACGTCGATAATAATGTTGTTAACTTGTTTTGCATCCATAATTCCTTGAGAGTAAATTTTAAGTTTTCAGTTTTTTCCTTATGAAGCAAAAAACAAGCCAGACGACACACCAAACATAAGTACTTGTTATTATTAACCATTACTAAAATATTAAATTATCATTTCACTAGTGTTGGCGAAAACGATCACATTTGTGAGAATAATACTAATAAATCATCAATAGATAACTACAGCTTTATCTAAGAATATCTTGTTAAGGGCTGTTAATGCTTATTCATAAAAACACTAACGAGTGTGTCTTGCTCTTTCTTATTAGCTAAACAATGCTCACTTTATTCAAACAAACATATTTTGTTTTTATCTAAATCTCTAACGTAGGCAGAAAATCGCCCAGAACGGATACTAGGCGCTCCTTCATCAGTCCCACCCATAGTTAAAGCTTTATTATATAAACGCTCAACTTCAGACCCTGAGCCTAAATTAAAGCCAACCATAGTACCATTACCCGCGGTAGCTTCTTTACCATCAAAAGGCTGTGCTAATGCGAACATAAAATCGCTTCCTGCCCATAAGGTCATACGATCCGCGGAGTTCAATTTGTTCATTTCACTGCCCTCAAATAGTTCATCGTAGAACTGAACCGCTAATGGCATATTATTTGTACCTAAAACGAAGTAATTCATTTTCATCATTTGCTCCTATCTATTTTATGTTGATATGTTCTGACATGTTGATTTACCGAATTAAACTTAATAAAAAATTGAAATATTCTTTAAATATTAACTAACAGAGTTGTAAATCACCGGCATTTGGCTTTTCCATTGACTCCAACTATTACTGTTAGTAACCAGCTGTTCCATAAAGTGCGCAACGTTTATTCGACTTGTTTTTCCTGCATCAAAAATGGCACTACGAATAGGCGACTGATAGGTTTTATATGCGCTTATCGTCTCTTCATTAATTAAACTGTCTGGACGAACAACTACCCATTCAATCACTTTTTGGTGGTCACCCAAATTGGTTTGTAAATATTCAGCCGCCTTTTCATTATCGACATGTGGAGGTAGTAACAAGCGAATTAATCCAACGACAAGTGATTGTGAAATTGAAACTTTCTCACCTGCCTGTGTATTTTGATTACCTGTTGTGTTCATTAAAATAAATTTAACTGGAGTGTTAGGTGAACCAGAAGTTGTCGCTTTAATTGCCGAACATAAACGCTGAACCGCATGGGTAACCAAACGACGAGGATGACCATAAATCCCCTTTAAGTTTAAGTTGTGTCCAAGACATGAAACCACAGAACTACAACCTTGAACCGCAGCCATTAATTGGACATCGGTCATTTCCAACAAACTTGATTTTATGATTATTAATTGATCATTTTTTTGATTTTATCTGGCAATAAATCCACACAACGAACAATGATTTTTACTGTTTTCCCTTTGGCAAGTAACTGCTCAACCAATAAGCGACCAGTTGCGCCACTCGCACCTACAACAAGTATTGTCATACCCTCTTAGCTCCAATTAATTATTCAATGACCGCTACTTTACCTATACAGCAATGATATATATACTGTGTTTTTTGCATTATAGGTATACATAAACGCATGACCTGGAAATCAGTAAATTTTGATTGGAACCACATTCGTGCATTTTTGGTGACAAGTGAAGAAGGCACCCTCTCAGCTGCAGCCAAAGCATTAGGCTTAACACAGCCAACGTTAAGTCGACAAGTTTGTGCACTTGAAACCGAACTCCGCCTGACGTTATTTGAACGAGTAGGACAACGTTTAGTATTAACCAACAGTGGCCTTGAATTATTAGAATATGCCCGTGAAATGGGTAATGCTGCATTAGATTTCTCTTTGGCTGCCACAGGACAATCTCAACAAATTGAAGGCTCGGTTATTGTCTCTGCAAGCGAGCTAACCGCAACTTATATGTTACCCAAAATAATCGCAAAATTACGACGAGAAGAACCAGGCATTGATATTGAAGTGGTGGTAAGCAATGAGCCAAGTGATTTGAAGCGACGCGAGGCTGATATTGCCATTCGAAATTTTCAACCAAAACAGAATGATTTGATCGCTAAAAAATTGGGTGAAGAAGTTATTTGGCTTTACGGGACTCAGCAGTACTTGGATAATATTGCCCCGATAACAGACTATTCACAAGTCAAAGACGTTCAGATCATCGGATTTGATCGTAGCAATTCTGTTGCTGACTTACTTAATAAACAAGGTTGGAAATTATCGAAACAAAACTTTTCGCTTATTACCTCATCGCAACTAATGCAACTAGCATTATGTAAAGAAGGACAAGGACTGATTTTCTTCCCTGAGAAAATGGGCGACCAAGAACCTGAATTATTACGTGCATTTGAACACATGGGTCCGGTTATGACTCTACCTATTTGGTTGGTATGTCATCAAGAATTACGAACCTGCCTCAGGGTTAGACGAGTATTTGACTATATTTCGACAGAATTAACCGTTAATTTCATTTAAAAAACTGTTGTCAATCTGCTAACGATGATTTGTCGCACTGCAAGAAAAAGTTCCAAAAACTTTAAAATGTGTGAGATAGTGAATTTTAATAAAACCAATATAAAGAGAATTACTGCACTATGAAATTTGTGATTTTACTAATTTTTATTCTGTTTACATCAGCCTGTAGTCAACAAGAAGTCTATAGCTCTAAAGCCATTAATAAGAGTAAACACAGTGAATCCATCATTGAGGCGACGGCATTATCAGCTGATGGCCAGCTAAATTTGATTGTCAATAATAACGGTGTTTGTCTTTGGCAAATTACACCGCTAGCGAGTGCTCCTAGATGTTTGCCCGCAGCCCATGCACAACACATTGAAATAGCGCGTATCAGTAAAAACAAACAATTCTTTTTTATCTCTAACCGAGTTTCAGTAAAAAAATATGCCATCAATGACTTAACAATAGTAGGAGAATGGCAAGTCGCAGATAATATAATCAATGACATCTCAACTTCAAAGAACGGCCAGTTACTACTGTTAGGCTTTCGAAGTGGTAAAGCCAGTATTATTGATACTCATTCTAATAAAGTAACAACCTACCAAAAACATCGTTTAGATATTAATGCGGTGAGCTTATCTGACAATGGCGAAGTTGCCTTTACTGGCTCTAGTGATAAAAAGGCGCAACTATGGGATGCAGCAACAGGTGAAACTACTTTTGAGCTTGCACATGCTAGTCGTGTTAATCACGTTGATATAAGCGCAGATGGCTTGGTTGGTTTCAGTATTGACGCGGTTAAAGATCGCAACTTTTGGGATTTACAAACAGGCAAGTTAATTGCTGAACTCGATACTTATTTAAAATTTATTGAAGTTAATGGTTCAGTTTTTTCTGATGATAAACGTTTCTTTTTAACCGGTTCACCAAGACAAGTATTGCAGTTATGGCGAGTTGCCGATGGCGCATTACTCGCGCAATGGGAATCATCAATGCAGTTTGGCCGAGCATCGGTATTGAGTGTTACTATCAATGATGGTGCAAATGGTAATATGTCTATCAGTGCCAGTAATAGTGATGGTGTTTTCGAACAATGGGATTTCCCTACTCAATAGTTACCATTCATAAAAACCAGTAGCTACAGGCATAGCTACTGGCAATTTCGCCTAAAACAGTTCATTAAACAAATTGACTTTATTGAGAGGTTTGGCTTGTTTGCCCATTATGCCAATACTTGGAATCAATCAAATATGCTTCTATTTCATCAACAATCTTCTTTCGAGGTGTGCCACTTGAATTTGATAAAACAATTATTCCTCGACGACTCTCAGGATAACTCTTCAATAGAGATTTGAAGCCACGCACACTGCCAAGGTGTCTTGCTATTTTAGTCTTATTTTCAGAGTAAACTTGCCAACCTAGGCCAACATAAATATCACCCCAAGGTGTTTTAACCTGAGGCACTAGCATATTTTTGAATGAATCTGCCTTGAGTAGTTGCTTATCATGATTCAAGGTGGCGATAAGCCAATGACTTAAATCTTGAATATTTGAATTTAGCCCCTCACTTGGAAAGAAAGATGGGTCATATGGGCGACGGTTTCCAGCATCTATGACTCTCCCCCTTCGATACGGTAATACTTGCGCTTTATAGCTGTTGTTGCCGTTAAAATAGCCACTGTCTTTCATGTTTAAAGGGTTTAGAATATTTTGCTCAATGTATTTTTCAAAAGAGACACCTGTCACTACAGTAATGATGCCTCCTAAAATATTAAAACCGGTATCACTATAGTCAAAATTATTAATTGAACTAGAAAGTGATAGTGTCTTATTTATATTGTTAAAATATTGTTCAGAAGTTCTATTTTGCTGAAATGGCACAGGTTTAACTGAGTCTTTAATGCCAGAAGAATGGCTAAGTAGTTGCTTAACCGTGATTAAACTGCCCTCAAATACCGGAAGGTACCGACTTATAGGTGCTTGCAATTCAATTTTATTTTTCTCAACAAGCTGCATAATAGCCTGAGCAGTAAACAGTTTCGAAATTGATGCAATTCTAAATAGCGTTTGATCTGAAACATAATTTTTATTTTCTTCATCTATTGCGCCAAAACCTTTTGAATAAACGAGTTTACCTGAGCTGATGATCCCTACCGCTAATGCAGGTACTTCTGCTTCAATACGAATATTTTCAATTAAATTAGTGATGACCTTTTTAAGATTAATGGTTGAACAATATACATTCGTTGAAAAATAGTAGAGAGATAATACTAGAAAAATTAATTTCACTTTGATGTCCTATTTAATTAAAATTATTTAGCTTTTACTGTTTCTTGTTGCTATTTGTTATTGCATTTTATTTCAAAGCCATTTTGCTATTATTTTCAAAACACTGATTTTTCCACAAAATAATTACCATTTTAAACTTATTTAGAAGCATGTAGTAAATGGCCGTTATTTTATCAACAGTAGAATATTACCGAGGAACCATGGTAATACCTACTGTTCATATTGCCTTAACTAAGCCGTATCTGCATTGTGGAGGAACTCAGCCATATCAATTAACTGTTCACCAACAATATAACCAATCGTCCACTTTACCCAAGCAGTATCAATATTTTTGTAGGTTAATTGTAATAAAAACCAGCCGGTGATTACCAAGAGAGCCACCGATGATACCAGATAAAACATCACCATGTTCTCACTTAAATGGTGATATAAATCAATACTAAATAATACATCAAACCCCAAAAACGTATACGACATATACAAGGGTGCAGATAATAGGGCTAGCTTAGTTAGTTGTAATTTATGAGAGCAAATACTGTACATCTTTTGCTGTAAATCCTTAACGGGTGCAGCATAATCGAGTTGTGATATCAAGACGATTTGGCCGATATTGCCGGCAAAACCAATAATGGCAAATACATTCAATACCATTGCTGAAATAGTTGGTGCTGATAAAGTGAAATCGTTAACGATATACTGCCATAATGAGACAATAATGATGAAAAACACGATACTTTCAACAATACGAGCTATTTTCAAATTCCTAAGTTTTTCCATTTGCTGATTGACTTCAATAGTCGCTAACAACGGCTGGTTAATTTCAATGGAAGTATCTACAGCTTCACTTTGACTTTCCCATGTGTTTTTTAAGTTATCTAAGTTCATATTAATATTCCTACTCTTGAAATTGATTGGTTAATGTCGTTTTAATACGGCCAATCCTTGTGGCGACATTAGTTTTGCTAAGTCCTAAACTATTGGCAATGCTTTCATAAGACTCACTTTCTAAGTAGAGAATCATTATGGCTTTATTTAACTTATCGAGCTGGCCAATAAAGCGATACAATCGCTTGATATCTTCACTTTTATCTTCTTCTGGTATATCAACAATGTTGATCAGCTGCTCATTATCTAGGTTGGTTTTATCTTGCCGTTTGCTATCTTTTCGGTAATAAGAAATGGCAACATTCAATGCGATTCGATACATCCAGGTAGAAAATTTATATTCATTGTTATAATTATCCATCGCAAGCCACATAGTAGTTAAAATTTCCTGTGCTAAGTCTTGTCGATCATCTTGCTGCTGACAATATGAGTTAACCACTTTATAAATAATGCCTTTATGCTGATTCATTAGTTGAGAAAATTCTATTTCCTTTACTTTATTCATCCCTTCTCCCTAACTAATTTGTTGGCTTTTATCCATTTTGTCACCTGCTCCATGGCTGATACATCATGGCGAATGCCGTTATGGCTTTGATCTTTTATCATATGGAACTCGCCATTGCTGTATGTATCAATGGCAGTTTGATACGCATTAACATTAAAGGCTTCATCATTTTCTCCAACAATAACCAATAACGGTTTGTCTACCGACTGTAAACCCGTTATGTAATCTGTAGGCGACATACTAGCTGTACTTCTAAAGCTATACTTATTCACTGGCATTTCAGCAGGTAAGTTAAAAAAGAATACCGGCATGTCATTCCATTTGTTTATGTTTAGCGAGTTTAACAACGCTAAACCAATTAACCTTGAAAGATGTATCGCCATAAAAGATTCATCTTGTTGTCTCACTGCATCATCTGGAAAAACATTGGTTGGTGAATTATCGCCTAATTGAGGAGCAAACAATAAATAGCCATCAATATCGGGTACACCTTCTTTAATAGCATACCTAAGCGAAATTCCGCCGCCCATTGAATGACCAGCAATAATTATTTTTCCGCTGGGTTTTAGTTTTTTAATCTGGGTAATAACATCGGCAACATCATCGACATATTGGCCGATATAACTGACATCCCCGGGCTTACCATCAGAAGATCCATGACCGCGTAAATCTAACGAATATACTTCTGCATTCGCCGCTTCACGGATCAAGCCAGAAAAGCGATTGTTGGTATAACTACTTGAGAGGATGCCATGCAAAACCAGCACCGTTAAATCAGAATCATTAATAAAGTGCTGAGCGGTTAAGGTTGATTCATCTCTCATGGTAAATTGAGTTGGCTTACTTTGATAACGCTGTTCAAATCCAAGATCGTCAAATTGCTTAGCTGTCATTTCATGAGATATTTCACTATCAAAACTTGGCTCTTCTGAGGTAATCAAATAAGCAATCATGGCAAAATAACCAACAATTAGCATGATGAATGAGCTTAATATTCTCTTGATATGTTTTTTGTTAATAAACATTTGTACTCCGAAATTAGTTATAAATTTACTTGATTAACTAATGATTCGACGCTTAATGGTAAAAGTCACAAAAAATTATTTTTTTTAAACAAATATTCACAATCCTGATAGTAGAGTGCTATCAATTAATACAACGAAGACCTTAAACACTCACTACCTCTTTGGGCACATTACCCAGCAAGCATGGTGTACGACTTGCCAAGTAATTGAGCATAATCTTAAAAACAGGAAGGATAAAGGTTAAGTAGACACTACCTAACCTTTGGCGCTGAGTCTTACTTTATTACATCCCCATTTGCATCTAAGACAATCGCTTTGCCTATCCCTAGTTCGTTAACACGTTCGAGTTGAGTTTCTGCATCACCCACTACCAAATAAATCATTTTATCTGGATTCATATATTGACTTATAGTTGCCTTGGCTTGCTCTAACGTCATGTTGTTTAACACCGCTTGTTGCTCACTGACATAGTTGTCTGATAACGAATAACTACTGATGTTTTGTAATACACCCATCAAATTCACTGAGGTTTCAAAAGCCCTAGCACTTTGTTTGGCTAATACAGATTTTGTTCTGTTTAGTTCAGCTTCATCAAAGCCTTGGTTATACTCAGCTAAAATATCCCTAAAGGTTTGTAAAGACTCTAACGTTACATTTGAACGCACACTTGAACGAGCAGTAAATACGCCACCTAAACTACGACGATTAACCCCCGAGTATGCTCCGTAGGTATAACCTTTTTCTAAACGTAGTATTTGAAATAGTTGCCCTGAAAAGCTACCACCTAAATTATGATTAACCGCAACCAAAGGATAATAATCTTTCGCATTAGCGGCCATAGCGCGGCGACCAATTTTAATAAATGATTGTTTAGCACCCGGTACATCAACAAAATAAAGCTGGGCTTTATCTAATTTAGCGACCTTTTCTGCTTGAGGTAATTCAACCTTACCTGCTGACCATTTATCTGCTAAAGTTTTTAAACTATTGAGTACTTGTGGCTGTTTAACATCACCTGCGACATGAAAACTCGCTAAATTAGCCACCATGTTATTCTGATAAAAGCTTTTTACGTCTTCTAAAGTAATTGCCTCAACATCTGCTGCGGTGCCCATAACTGGCAACGCTAACATATTATTTTCGCCATACATGAGTTTGGCATAAACACTTTGAGCAATTGCCCCTGGATTACCACTAGATTGTTGAATTTTAGAAAGGGTATCTTGTTTAATTCGCTGCCACTCGGCTTTGTCCCAACGGGGTTTTAATAAAACCTCAGTTGCCAATTCAATTACCGTATTAAAATTAGCAGCCAAGGTATTGCCTGTTAATGTTACATATTCATCACTGGCACTAAAGTTAAGCTCGGCACCTAATTCACCCAGTACTTTTTCTAGCTCTTGCGGTGTTTTATCTACTGTGCCTTCTAGCATCATTTGAGACATTAAATTAGCGACACCTACCTTGCCTTTTTGATCGAGTGAATGACCGCCCAATACACGAATAGAAAATGACACTAGCGGCAATTCAGTATGTTCAATACCATAAACTTTCATGCCGTTGTCAAAACTAGCTTGCCAAACATCGGGTAAGTTAATTTTAGGTTGTTCGCCATACTCAGGATTTACCGAGCGATCAAAAGAAGACTTTGCTTGAGCAATATCAGGAAGTTGAGTCACTGAAGTTTCGTCTGCTACATTTTCTGCATCTTGAACAATGACCTCTTCAACCACATCGGCTTTAATAGCGCCACTAAGCGCTAAATTTGCTTTGCCTTTAGGCACAAAGCTGGTGGCAATAAAGTTTTGTCCTTGCACATAACGATTAAAGACATCCATTATTTGTGCACGTGTTACTTTACGGTAGCGCTCAATTTCGGTGGTAATTAAATGTGGATCATTAGCAAACTCATTGTGCTGTGCAATAGTTGATGCTTTATTAAAAACACTGGTTAAGCCTTGATAAAAATTAGTTTCTCTGCGCGTCATAATTCGAGCTAACTGCTGATCTTTAAAGCCGTCTTTAGCAAACGCAGCCAACGCTTTATCAATGCTAGCCTTTACTGCATCTAATTGAATATCATCAAAAGCCCTTACCCTAAGCTGAAATATTCCGGCTATTTCAGAAGCTTGGCTACTTGAATTAACACTCGGCGCTAATTTATCTTGCTCAACAAGGGTTTTATAGAAAATACTTTCTTTACCATCGGTTAAAAGATCTGAGAGTAACTCTAGTGCATAAGCATCTTCTGAATAATGTACTGTGGTTGGAAAAGTCAGCGTTAACTCAGGTAACTTAGCAAAGTTATCTTCATGGTACAGAGATTTACTTTTTGCGATAGTTACTGGCATAGGTGGTAGTGCTTTAATGTCGCCTCGAGGATCTAATTCACCAAAGTATTTATTAACCCACTCTTTTGCCTGTTTAGAATCAAAATCTCCAGCTAAAACTAAAGTCGCGTTGTTAACACCATACCATTTTTGATAAAAATCACGGACATCTTGTAAGGTCGCATTTTGTAAGTCTTCCAAACTGCCAATAACATCCCAACTGTATGGATGTCCTTCAGGATATAGCGCTTTTAGCATGACATATTCAGTATGACCATAAGGGCGATTATCAACACCTTGACGTTTTTCATTTTTTACTACTTGCTTTTCATTCTCAAGACCTTCTTGGGTAACGGTATTAATAAAATACCCCATACGATCAGATTCCATCCAAAGAATTTTTTCTAAGCCGTCGCTCGGTACAACCTCATAATAAATGGTACCGTCTTGCCAAGTTCCACCGTTTAAAGTGCCGCCCATATTACCTATATTTTTGATAAAATTACCCGCACCAACATTTTCAGAATTTTGAAACAACATGTGTTCAAAGAAATGAGCAAAGCCCGTGCGACCTAAAACTTCACGATTTGAGCCAACATGATATTGAATAGCGACCGCAACAATAGGATCTGACTTGTCTTGATGTAATACAACATCGAGTCCGTTAGCTAGGGTATATTTTTCTATGGCGAGTTGTTTGTTTTGTTTTTTAGCTTTAACTGTTTTTTCAGTTGCGGTTTTAGTACTGGTGTCTATTTTAGGTGGCTCTTGACCACAGCCAGACATTGCTAGAGTAATTGCACTGAGCGCAATAAGTTTTTTATAATGATTCATACGTTGGCCTTATTTTAGTTTTTTATTATTTATTATTTATTATTTATTATTAGAATTAACAATATTATATTTTGAAAACAATCCTTTATAATGTTGCCAACCACTTTATACCAAGTATTAAGAAAAACAAGCGGATTTCATATTGGAAAATAAAAATAACCGTGCACTAATCCGCCAGCATATTTACCATGCACTTATTAAGGTAGCCCTGCCCTTTTCTCTATAGCTAGCCTAATTGTTTTCTTAGCCAAAACTTAGGTCTACAAGGCCTAGTACATAAATAGAAAAAATCAATTAATTTTTATACTTATGTACTACTGGTTAAAAAATGTACTACTCTTAATTCTGCGGTGTTCATTTAATGTACAGCATTAATTTACATATCATCCGAAGAAAGGAATCGTCATGGACATACTTAAAATATCATTAGTCAACTTACCTGACATACATAGCGGCCTGTTAGCCAATATAATAAGAAAAGAAAAGTTAGGTTCATGCAAAGCTATTACAAGTCGTTGTTCCCTTGATTATTTTAATGGTGACATCGAATGTACTAATTTTATTGTTTTTTATGATAGAAACATCTCAGAAGAAGATGTAATCGAGCTAAAAGCGCCAAATAATATTCCGGTAATATTAATCACAGAACATTCTAACTTCGAAATGGAAAGGACAGCAAAATCAAATCATATTGATCTGGTCATTAATGCATGGGATCCAGAGTTAGTGACATTATTATATGGGTTTATAAGCCAATACCAAGTTTATCAATCTCAGCATGTACTTATTGTTGATGACTCTAGAGTTGATAGCTACATTATGACTAACATCTTAACAAGAGATTTCTTGCATAACGATAACGAACATAATCCCGAAAATGTTATTGACCTTTTAACCAACTCTGAATCTATCAATATTATTATTCTAGATTATGAAATGCCAAATAAAAATGGTTGCCAGTTAATGAAGGAAATTAAAGCAAAATTTCCCAAGAGAGACTTTATCTTCATAGGAATAACGGGCAGTAGAAATGGCGCAATTAAATTTCTCAACGATGGTGCTGATGATGTTTTAATAAAACCGCTAGATCATGATATTTTCTCACTAAAATTAAGAAAACTAATTTTCAACTTTAAAAAAAACCAACAAGAAAAAAGGTCATTAGAAGACTATAAAAATATCCTTGATAGTATTGTCAAAGATATAAGCGACCCTCTCTACATATTATCAACTATCAACGATATTTTATTAGAAAAATCAACAGAAACAGAGGAGTCTATTCACTCGAAATTACAGTGTAAAAAGGCTAAAGATAAATTGACCAGTACTTTTACCAGTGTACTGAGTTATTTAGAGCTATCAGAAAATTTACATGATTCATCATTAAAGATGGGTTCTTTACATTCAATGATTTCAGGACAGATTTTAACTGAAACCAATAAAGCAAAAACTAGTAACATCATAATTAAAGAGTCATTAAACCCTAATATAAAAAACTTACACGTTCCTAAACAATTAGAGCAAGTGATAACTTATCTCACTCAAAATGCTATTAATAATAGCGCAGGTGGTAGTGATGTTTATATTCGCCTATACCTTGATGACTTTAATATAGTATTTGAAGTGGAAGATAGTAATGGTTCAAATCCCGCAGTTTGGAGCAGTTCTCATAAAGAAAGTCACAAAGAACAAAAATCGATAAATTATGTTTTATGTCAAAAGGTAATTGACACTCTTGGAGGATCACTAGGGAAAAAACCGGGAGGAAATGGTGATATTTGTTATTTTAAACTTCCCTCTAATACATTAACTTCAAAAAACCTGCATTAATTTATCTAAAATAATCCCTTACGTTAAATAAATTAATGTGGTCGATAAGTTTTTCTCAAATAAAACTCCTTAAACTTCAGTTAAACTGACATTTAAAGAGCTTTAAAGTCTGTACTTTTCACTGACTAGTTTAAAAATATAAACTTAGCAATAAACAAGGCAGTAAGTGCCCAAACGCCGTTAGAAATTTGATCAGACTTACCAGCACCTACTTTTAACACCGTGTAGGTAATAAAACCAAAAGCAATACCGTTTGCAATAGAGAAAGTAAACGCCATCATTATTGTGGTACATACAGCAGGAGCATATTCAGTTAGATCTTCCCAATCTAATCCTTTAAGAGAAGTCATCATCAACATGGATACATAGATAAGTGCACCATCAACGGCAAAACCCGGCAGCATTTGCGCTAGAGGTAAAAAGAACATACCAACAGCAAATAATAAACCGATAGTTACTGCAGTTAAACCTGTACGGCCACCAACAGATACACCTGCAGCAGATTCAACATAAGAAGTAACAGGAGGACAACCAAAAGCAGTACCAAGAACAGAAGAAATAGAGTCGGCTTTTAACGACTTACTTAAACCCTTTATTTTACCGTTTTCATCTTGAAGGTTAGCACGCTCAGCAACCCCCATTAACGTTCCTGCGGTATCAAAAATATTTACAAATAAGAAAGTTATTATCACTGGTATCAAAGCCACTTCAAATGCACCAGCGATGTCTGCTTTCCAGAATATCGGTTCAAGCGCAGCGAAATCGGGTACCGCTAACAAACCGGTGTAGCTAACAAAACCTGAAGCTGGAGCGAAAGACTTAGCGGCTTCTGAGACAACAAAGAAATCTGTCGGCAGCAGCCAGGTCATGGCAAAAGCAATAAAAGTTGTTGCCGCAATACCGATTAAAACAGCACCAAATACTTTGCGATAACTTAGAACAGCGATAAGTAAAAAACTTAAAAATCCTAAAGCAGGTGCTTCAGGACCAAATTTACCAAAACCAAAATGAGTCATATCGGCAAGGGCTACGATATTATCAGGATTAGGAACAATGATGCCGGTGAAGCGCAAACCAATAAAACCTAAGAAAAGACCAACACCTGCGGTCATCGCAAGTCGTAAACTCATCGGAATACTGTCGAGCATCCACTCCCTTAGTCGGGTAACACTCATGAAGACAAAGATAACCCCAGAAAGGAAGACTGCACCTAGTGCAATTTGCCAGCTATAACCCATGGATCCGACAACGGAAAAGGTGAAAAAAGCATTTAATCCCATGCCTGGAGCAAGACCTACGGGCCAGTTTGCGTAAAGTCCCATCAAAATGGTTGCAATAGCTGCGCCAAGACAAGTGGCAAGGAATAAGCCATCAAAAGGCATTCCGGTTTTAGACATAATGATAGGGTTTAAAAACATAATATAAGACATGGTGACAAAGGTGGTAAGACCCGCCATGAGTTCAGTTTTTATCGAGGTATTATGCTCAGACAACTTGAATATACGCTCTAACAGACCGAGCTTATTCGCTTTATTCTCGTAACTTTTACTAACCTGTTCCATAACTACAGTTCTCTCGTTGATTGATATTAAGGTCACTTTTTATATTTATATGTTTTTAAACTGTGACCTGTTTAGGCCGTCTCTGATAAAAGATTACGGCTGTCGCTAAATGTTAGAAAGAGGCTGTGTTGGACCCTTTTTCTGTGTAGCTAACTCAATAAAACATATTTAAATATCAAAGTTAATAGATAAAATCCGATACTAATTTCATATAGTGAAATCTTTATGTTCTAGTTAATATTCCCTACATCCTATTAAACTAAAGATAACTCTGAACGGTGAAACCTCCAAATTTCACATAGTAAAATATAGTTAAAATTAATAAAAATAATCGAATACCACTGAATTACCTCACTATATTTCAGCGGTTATTACTTCTATTAGTATTTCATTCAAATGTATTTACCGATGTTTATATTATAGTCGACTCATCAATCCTATACTTAAACAAGAAAACTTGTCAATAGTGTCAAGAAATTGTTTTTTAGTGTATAATTAAAACCTTGTTCTTAATTGAAATTTAGTTGCCACTATTATTATTAAAAGTACCACATGGGTATTTTGCTAAACCAATACAGTTACACTAAAAGATAGACTCGATTGTTCATACTATAAATCAGATAAATTAAAACTAGGGTGCCATGCTTTCTTTATCACATTTTAATAAACACACCATAAAGGGTGACATTTTTGGCGCACTAACATCAACGATTGTTGCGCTACCTTTTGCTTTAGCCTTTGGTGTCACATCAGGCGCCGGTGCTAGTGCAGGTATTTATTGTGCGATTATCACGGGGTTGTTTGCCTCTTTGTTTGGCGGCACAAACCAGCAAATATCAGGACCGAATACCGGATTAACCGTTGCCATGGTCGCGATATTAACCAGTTTTGTTGCCCAATCTCCCGAGAACGGTATTGCAGCGGCATTTACTGTGGTCAGTTTAGCGGGATTATTCCAAATGCTATTTGGCTTTTTTAAGCTGGGTAAATATTTTATTTTAGTATCCTACCCTGTGATATCAGGCTTTACATCAGGTATAGGGGTTTTAATCATTCTATCCCAAATAGAGCCTTTGTTTGGCCACTCACTATCTGAACTAAACTTATCAATAAATACATTATCTAACCCAGCGACTTTACTTGGCTTTGCTTGTCTTTTAGTGCTTTTTTTATGGCCACAAAAATACAGTAGAATTGTCCCTGCTAGTATTGTCGCCGTTATTGGTGCAACTCTGTTTTTTATATTTTCAGGTGTTGATTTACCTGTTGTAGGTGCCATTTCCAGTGAACTTCCTTCATTTAATATGCCGGTTTGGGAAAGTGCTTTGGCGGGTGAGATGATCAAATCTGCATTGTTAATAGCTACTTTGAGTACACTAGACTCTCTAATGACCTCATTAACTGTTGATAGTATTAGTAATGAATTACATGACTCAGACCAAGAACTTGTTGGCCAAGGCATTGGTAACTTTGTTGCCGGTTTGTTTGGCGCATTACCTGGCGGTGGCGCGACTATGCGTACAGTAACAAACTTAAGAGCAGGGGGGACAACGCCATTATCAGGTATTTTGCACGCCCTTTTCATCTTAGCCATAGTTTTGTGGGCTGGAGAGTATACCGCCTACATACCGGTTGCCGTTCTAGCAGCGATATTAACCCATGTTGGCATCAGTATTATTGATTGGAATTTCCTTAAACGTATTCATCAAGTGCCCTTATTTAGTGCTGGATTAATGGTTTCAACCATGGTGATGGCGGTAGCATTTGACTTAGTAACCGCGGTATTAATCGGTGTATTTGTTGCAAATCTAGTGACGATTCGCCGTTTATCTGAAATACAATTAGATAATATTAACTTATACACAGCAAAAGATGCTGAACATCTGTCTGAGCCCGAAAAACAGTTATTAATATCAATGGAAGATAGTGTACTTCTTCTTAATATCTCGGGTCCAATAGGTTTTGGCGTTGCACGTGGCTTAAAGCAAAGTGTATCAAAAGCGGATCAAGATAAAGCTTTATTAATCGATTTAACAGATGCCCGCTTTATTGGTATTACCAGTACCATTGCTATTGAAGAAATTATTGTTAGCTATCAAAATCAAGGACGAGAGGTATTATTGTCAAGTGTCTGTGAACGGGTGCGAAATGATTTTACTAAATTAAAACTGTTGGAAAAAATTCCAGCAGAACATATTTTCAATACTCGACTCGATGCACTTAATTATTTAAAGAAAAAAAGTATTTAAAGAAAAAGGGATTTGATGATAAAAGGACTTTGATACTCGTTTTCTTTATTGGTGTTTATGGGTATTTATTGACAGTTATTTTAACCGAGCTAATAACGATCCAACTTGCCAAAACAAAAGGAGCCGTCAAGGCTGGAATTTCTATGTATTGAAAACCTTTAGCAAACAAAACCGATAGTACTATGCCAACACAAATCGGCCAGATAGCCCGATAATATCGTTTGCTGTAGTGCTCAGCTAAGGCAATAGCCGTCAGGCTGGCATTAAACCCATAAAGACCCATTAAGATAAGGTCATCTGAAAAGTTAAAAGTACGCGCAATTATCATTGCCATGGCAGAGCCTATAACCGCCCATATTGCAACTTTGTAAGAATGTAACAATAACCCCGCAGTAAAAATGACTCCAGATAACCAATAATCTTGAAACATCACTTGGGCTACCCCACGCATTATCACATAACCATCATTGAAGGACTTTACTGCAACCGGATTTAATATGATATCACTAGCAAGTGTTTCAGCAATTTGTCTGTCTATTAACAACAATGTCCATATTGAAATGATAAATGGCGCAGTAAAAATAGGAAGTGCAGCTGAATTGTTTAATTTACCTAAAAATAAGTGCGTAATTGAGCTCGAAAGTGCCCCACCAAAGATAACAAGAATCAATGAAGGTAGGCTCAAAGGTAAAAAGAAAAAGACCGCAATACCGACAAGTGCTGCGTTATAGCCATAAAGACCACTATTGATAAGTTCAACATCATAGTGGCATAGTTTAGCTATAACTAAGCTCGATAATATTGCCGTACTTGCGCCCAATAGCATCAGTGGTGAATTTAAACCAATACCGACAACAAAAAACAAACCGGTTATCAGACTTCTTTGCAGCATAATTTGAGAAAAGCTGCACAGAAAGCTGATGATTAAATGATTAACATCAAGCTTCATATTTATCCTCAAACAGCTCAGAGGAATGAGTACTCGTCTGTTAATCAACTTATTTATAAACCTGCTTATCAGGCATTTGCTATCGGTTAATCGTTAACCACTTAACTAGCTATTCGCTAGGTATTCGCTAGGTACTTTAAGGTTTCTACTACTTGAGTGGGTGTGGTTGCCCAAGCATGCGCAGCTGCATCTACTTCTTTGAGTGGATGAACTTTATCTTCACTATGCAGAGTAATATAAGGTTTACCAAGGGCTGCACAATAACCCGCATCAAAGGCGGCATTCCATTGTTTGTATTTATCACCAAAGCGGATAATAGCAATATCACAACGTTCAATTAATGTTTGAGTTTTAATCGCGTTTACTTTGGCTGATTTATGATCTCGCCAAAAAGATTGGTCTTCAGGGCCAAGCACATCACCTGCACTGTCACTTGATTGGTGATCGGTATTTGCAGAGCAAAAAACAATATCTAACTCATGCTCTTTGCAGCCTTGAATTATTTGTTCTCGCCAATCGCTATGAATTTCACCTGAGAGATATACATTAAATTTCATCACTACGTCCTATATAAAAATTAACAAAAAGAAGATAAAAACACATCAACACCTGCTTGAGCGCAACCTAAATCTTGCTCAGGTGATCCTGAACTAACGCCAATACCGCCAACAACTTTGCCACTAGAAATTATCGGCAAACCGCCACCAACAATACACATTCGACCACCTAACGCAGTATGAATACCAAATAAATTATTTTCATGGCCAGGAATGCAGGCTTTGTTAAACTCATGTGTACCCTTTCGAGCTGACGCGGCGGTAAAAGCTTTGTCTTGTGAGATGGTGACACTGTGGACCTTACCACCATCCATTCGTTCAAAGGCAATTAAATTACCAGACTCGTCGACCACAGAAATACACATAGGTACTCCCATTTCATTTGCTCTGCTTACCGCACCTTCAATAATTACTTTAGCTTCTGATTGATTTAATCTATTTATAGTTAACATTATTATTCACTCTTTAATTTTAAAACTTGCACTGACAAAGGGGCTACAGCGTATTAATTTAGCCGATAGAAAGTCAGTTTTCCCTCTGTAATATAAAATTTATTTTCGGGCTAATTTTTAACATACCCCAGTTCGACTGAGATTGATTTTCCCGTCTTGATCAAATCCTTAATCCATTCATCTTTACGTCTTTCAATGGGGGCAGATACAGATAAACCTGCAACAACTTCACCGTATCTGTCATACAAAAGCACCCCTATACAACCGACACCGATTTCAGCCTCTTCATTGTCATAAGCAAAGCCTTTATCGACACACCTCATGCATTCTTGCTCAAGGGATTCAATGGTTGAAAATGTTTTGCGGGTATAAGCGGGTAAATTTGTTCGCTGAGCATAACCACGAATGCCCTCTCCGCCTTCCATTCCTAACATCATTTTACCAACGCCAGTAACATGCAAAGGAGCACGACTGCCAATAATTTGTTGAACATGCATCATTCTGTTAGGGATGGATTTTTCAACATAAATAACCACATCCCCCTCTCGTGCGGTTAAATTAATAGTTTCACCAAATTTATCCCGCAATTTTTCCATATAAGGTATTGCTAACTTACGAAAATCAACATCATTGTATTGATAATTGCTCAGGCGTATTAGTCGACCACTTAATTGGTATTTTCCGGTATTGTCTCTATCAACAAAATGATTATCGATGAGCGAGTGCAATATTCGAAAGGCCGTCGAAGGGGCTAAATTGGTATCCGCACTGAGTGCTTTAAGTGTTACTGGTAAGGTATAGCGTGATATCGCATCAAGCAATTGTGCGGCTCTATCAATCACTTGAATTCTAGACTCTGGATTTGCTCTGTTCATAACATTATCACTTAGGTTAATATAAACAACACCGCTTAGCTTACAATTTAACTGCTACACAACTTCAACAAAACTTAAAAGCGAGTTTAATAGAGAGCTACCTTACGACTTACCTGACACTAGTGTCAAGTTCATGATCAAATATAGAACTAAAAGCAACAAAAAACCACCATTGACTTAAAGTTTGTCAATTTCACATTGTGAAATATGTAACTTTTATTGACTTGCTATCAGTAAAAACAATTAATAATCAGGCGGTTGGTATATTTCACTTTGTGAAAACCAGAGCCAATTCCACATGGTGAAATTTAACTTGTTTGCGGAGAGCAACTGTTCTGCCTAGAGTAAATTTGAAATTTCAATCAATAATTTATAAATATACGAGGACAATATGAGCAGTTCGCCTAATCCAGCAATGAAGATTCCAACCTATAATGATGTGTTAATTGCCCATGAACGCATTAAGCCCTACATTCATCAAACGCCGGTATTAACATCTCGCTTTATAGATGAATTAACGGGCGCTGAACTCTTTTTTAAATGTGAAAATTTACAAAAAGCGGCGGCATTTAAAGTACGTGGTGCTTGCAACGCGGTATTTGGTTTAACCGATGAAGAAGCCAAAATTGGTGTTGCTACCCACTCTTCGGGCAACCACGCGTTGTCATTATCTTATGCAGCAGGCCGGCGCGGCATACCGGTTACCGTTGTTATGCCTAGGACCGCACCACAAGCAAAAAAAGATGCTGTTATTGGCTATGGCGGCGTCATCGTTGAATGTGAGCCATCAACCAGCTCACGTGAAGCAGTATTTAATGATGTTGTTGCACTCTCTG
>JALJPB010000059.1 GCA_022969175.1 Colwellia sp.
GTGCAAGCGCTTTTTGAAAATCCATGTCCCTCGCCTTGTAGCCAGGGGTGTCAGCATTAGCAATATTGCTAGCAATAATTTCGGCGCGTTTTGCCCGAACTTCCATACCAGCAGGATGTAAGCCAAATGCTTTTTCAAAACTAATCGCCATAACAAGCACTCCATCAATAGTGTTTTTTAATTAATAAAACACTATTCAATTTTTATGCCATGGTAACTGTCAAAATTATGGAGGGGGTATTAAGTGAGCAATACAAACGGTAAAAAGCATTGGTTAGTAAATACTTTCTCTTTAAATATAGAACAAGGGACTTTATTTTTTTTGGTAAACAATTCCAGGGTTGCAACGCAACATTGAAAAATTTTGATTTAAACCGGAAAGAGACTCTGAAGCGCCTAAAAACAAATAGCCACTGGGATTAAGCACTCCATGTATTTGAGCAATTATTTGTGACTTTATTTCTGGCGCAAAATAAATCAATACGTTTCGACAAAATACAATATCAAAACGGCCCATTAAACTGTAACTATTAAGTAAGTTTAGTGGACGAAAGCTTACCATGCTTTTAACATGATCTTTGACTTTCAACATGCCGTTATCACCATTGTCAAAAAACTGCCTTTTACGGTCTGCCGATAACCCTCTTGCTAAAGCTAAATTATCGTAATGCCCGTATTTACAATGCTCTAACATGGTAGAGGAAATATCAGTACCAATCACTTGTACACCACCGGGAAATGCTCCAGGGTTTCTTTGTTGGTACTCTAAAACTATCATGGCAATTGAATAAGGTTCTTGCCCTGAAGAGCTTGCTGCAGACCAAATTTTAACAGGTGTTCTTCGACCAACAAAGTCAGGTAATAATTTTTTACTGAGTAACTGAAAGGGGTAATCATCTCGAAACCACAAGGTTTCGTTAGTCGTCATTGCATCGATGACTGCGGCACGCAATTGCCGTTCAATAGGTAATAATGTTCTAGAAACTAGCTCATCTAAAGAAGCGACATCAAATTTACTCATTAGTGGGGCTAATCGACTTTTTACTAAATATTGCTTATTTTCACCCAGCACAATACCGCATTGCTGCTCTAAAAAAGTTCTAAACTGATGATAGCTCCTATCATCTAGCTCGCGTGCTGACACTATTTTTTACTCACTTTAATCATTTAGTCGTTCTAGCTCTTTTCATGAATTCATTAACAATAACAACTGCTACTTTGTTATGTCCATTTTCAGCCACTTTTTAACAGCAGTTGCTAATTCATCAGGATGAAACTTGGGAATAAAATCATTTGCGCCCACCTTTGCTACCATGGCGTTATTGAAAACACCACTTAATGAGGTATGTAGTATAACAGGCATCCCCCGCATCCTTTCATTTGCTTTAACTTCTGCCGTTAAGGTGTAGCCATCCATTTCGGGCATTTCAATATCAGAAATAAGTAAAGCAACTTTTTCACTAATACAGTTTTCACAAGTGGCCTCGATTGCCAGTAACTGATCCAGCGCATCTTGACCATTTTTGGCTAAAACCATATTAATGCCCAAGGGAGTGAGTGCTCGCTTAACTTGATTTCGAGCAACCGTAGAGTCATCTGCGATCATAACAATTCGATCACCAAGTTCAATACCCACAGTGTCGTCTGCTACATCATCACTTAAATCAGTTGAAACAGGGTTTATCTCATTCAGGATTTTTTCTACATCTAAAATAGAGACCATTTTATTATCTATCTCAGTTACGGCTGTTAAGTAACTTGATTTTCCGGCCCCCTCTGGAGGTGGCATAACATCTTTCCAACTTAACGTTACAATCCGCTCAACACCAGCAACTAAAAATCCCTGAACACTCCGGTTATATTCAGCGATAATAATAAAGCTATCAGTCATATCAGTAATAGGTGACCCGCCAATAGCTTTACTTAAGTCTATAACAGAAATAGTTTGACCACGGATATGAGCTATACCTTTAATATAGGCGTCTTGTTTTGGTAGCGTTGTTAATCTTGGACATTGCAATACTTCTCTTACTTTAAAGACGTTAATGCCATAACTCTGTCGACCAACAAGCTTGAATAATAATAGCTCCAGCCTGTTTTGCCCAACCAACTGAGTTCGTTGATTTACTGAGTCTAAGATACCTGCCATATAAACCTCGTTATGAACTTGCCTTGCTAGTTAGGCACAATTCTTGATAGTAAAAATAAGAGCATACTAAGTGTCTTTTATTTGACACTTGAATTCGTATTAGTAAGTGTATTCTAATAGCTTAGCCTAAGCCTTAATTAAAGCATAGACGAGTATTTAAATTTCCATAAAATAGATCATGAAAATTATGAGCAATATTAAGATTTTTATAACATTTTTAGCAATAACTACTGTTTTTTCGAGCAATACACTTGCAGAAAAGATTACTAAGAGCGATATTGAAAATTTTGCCAAAGCCTATTTAAAGGCTCACTTAGACACGCCAACTAATGGAAAGATAAGCATAAAAGTAGCAAAAATCGACCCTAGAATTAATCTCAAAGACTGCAAAACCAACTTAAATGCAAATATACCTGAAAACTTCAACGGTAGAAATGTAAATATTAAAATAAGTTGTGCTGATTCAATACCATGGCATATTTACATGGCAGCTAAAGTTAAAACAATGATTCCCGTTATTGTAGCAAAAAAATCAATCAGCAAAGGAACATTACTAGATAAGACTAATCTAACAATAACCTATATTGATACTTATAAAATTAGGGGAACATTTTTAGATGATTTAAATAAAGTGGCTGGCAGTAAAGCAAAAAAGAAAATTACTAAAAATCATCTTATAACATTAAAAAACACTTGCTCTGTATGCAAAGGTTCTAGTGTTTCAATTACTGCAAAATCAGCTATATTTACTATAAAAACAAATGGTGAGGCTTTAAGCAGTGGTAATATTGGCGACCAAGTTAGAGTAAAAAACAAACAAAGCGGTAAAATAATAACAGCTCAAGTAAATGCTATAAACAAAGTAGTAATTAATTTATAATTAGACTTAAGTTATCTATCTTTTAGCCGATACAAAGGTAGACGAAAATACTTAATTGCCACAGGAATTAATTATGGCTATAAATATCAATAACTTGAACAGCAACGTACAAGTTAAACAAAAACTTGAACAGCATAGTGATGTTAAACAGAAAACAACACAGACATTAAATAATACCGAACAAACAAAACGTGCTAGTCAAGATTCAGTGTCGATCACGCCACAAGCTAAGCAACTCAATGAGCTGCAAAAGAAAGCCAGTGATGAGCCGTCGATTAACCAAAAGAAGATTGAACAACTACAAAAAGCAATAGCTGCAGGCGATTATAAAATAGACCCTGAAAAATTAGCTGCAAGTATTGCTAACTTTGAATTTAAACTACTTTAATACCATTTTGTACATGTAGCTATTATTTGTATAATCTAATGGTAACAAAGAATAATTATGGATTATTCATTACATGACAAACACACCCTCAGCACAACAACTAGTTGATAAGCAGTTATCGCAGTTACAAGCATTACACAACTTGTTGAATTCTGAAAAAGAAATTTTGCAACAACATGAACCCGATGCTTTAGTTGAAGTGACTCAGAATAAAAATAGCCTATTAGTTGAAATACAAACCCTTGACTTAACCATTAGTAGAAGTGTTGAATTTGCCCAAAATAAAGCTGCTGGTGAATTTCAACAAGAACTTAACGATATAAAAATACTGCTTTTAAGTTGCCAAGAACTTAATTCGGTTAATGGTCAGATCATTCAACATTCCCAACTCGCTGTTGAACGCATGAAAACCAGTTTACTGGAAAGCCATAATAGATCGGCAATTACTTATGATGGTAAAGGTAAAACAAGTGCAAGCTTGAGCAGTTTAGATCTGAAGGCTTAATGAGGGTTTAACTAGTTATTTATTAAAGTCTGACCCTATTAACCTGTACCACACAATTAAAACAAAAAAGGTAGGCTATTAGCCTACCTTTTTTATTACATCTATTTTATCTTTAATAATACTTAACAGACTTGATCTCTTTATGATTAGCATTAGCCATATAAAGTTGGTAGACATCTTTGAAATCCAAACTTAACTCTGTGGTATAAATATCACCAACAGGATAACTTTTAACGACTTTTGCCCCACGTATCAAACCTTGTACAGAGGAGTTCAACTGATTATTTTCCACTAACAAATCAGCAACGGTCATTCTACCAGAAATTTGTTGGCCATAAACTTGCTCGGCAAGTTCAGCATATGCTGCCAGTTTAGAGGCACTAATCGCCATTAGCATTTTTTGAGTTTTATGCTCTGATTTTTGTAAACTAATAGGTGCGTAACCAATACCAAGAATAACAGGAAACTGTTCAGGCTTTACTCGCTGCCACTGAACATGTTTATCATAAGCGGTAGAACAGCCTTGAGTTAAGACTAAGAAAGAAAATAGACTTATAGATAATAGCATTTTAGTCAGTAATTTTTTCATCACCCAACCACCTATTGTTGAATTTCAACGGCACGTTCATCTTCAGATAACATCACACTACTGCGAATAATCATGCCATCTCTCATTTTTACATTGTCATTAATATTTTGCTGGTGGGTTAACTCATCACCAATCACCCAAGCAGGAATAAACGACTGTGACGATGCTACCACCACTTTCGATTTTATACCTATCATTCTTGCATTAACTAAAATGCCTCCTTTTTGCTCAATCATGGTGCCTGTTACTACATAGTCAATAATCTGACGTTCAGGCAATTCCTTCCAATCTCGACTAAAAACATAGTCTCCCTCAGACGTTACTCTGATATGACCTGTAGTTTTAAAGTCTACAACGATCAAACCATGGCGCTGCAATTCATGGATAAAACTTTCAGCAAGCTGATTACCAAGCCAATTGGTTGACTCCAAATCTTTTAAATCAACAAACGAAGCAACAGCAACAGGTGTTTCAGTCGTTACAAAACTGCTGCTTTCTAACATCTGATAGGCTAATCCTTTCACCACATCATTAATCGCATGCCTTGGTAAATCAAAGCTATCAATTTCTTCCCTACTTTGCTGGTTTTTATGATAAAAATTATCATCCTCAACCATTGAGCATGATGTTAAAGACAATAACATTGGTAAAATAAGCCACTTTTTCATGAAAGAGCTCCTCAGCGTAAAGTTAATTTTCAATAATTTAGTAATGCATATATCACGCCAAAATATAAGTATACTTGTGTAAACAAGTATACGGCATAAAACATGCATATTTCACTTTTGTAATCACTCAATAAATAAACATTAAGCAGAAAACAAACCAACATTTAAATTTGGAAACACTATGCGACTATGGTTTAACAATTATATTATTCTTTCTTTTAGCATAGCTATAACAAGCTTTTCTACGGTAGCCCAACTCTATGAGTCGCAAGGCCAAGCAACTATAGAAAATGGCAATATTGAATCTGCCAGACAACATGCAATGGAAAATGCACTAAAAAAAGCATTATTAGTTGCCGGCGCTTCTGTTTCAAGTGTACAACAAGTCGTTAATGGTTTAATCACACAAGATGAAATCAGCATAAGAGCCAGTGGTAGTGTTAACGCTATTGAACTAATAGATGAAGTACATTCAAACGATATTATTACCGTTACTATTAGAGCTGATATTTTCCCCCAAGAAAAACAATGTTTCTCTGCTGACTTTCGTAAAACACTATTAATGACACGAAGTAAGTTACTGCACAGAGAGCAGGCCAATATTGGTAGTATTTATGATCTTGATAAATCATCGATTGGTTTATTATCAAGTAAATTTAAAGCCAATAGTCGCTATATTGATGCAAAGCTCTTTAATAAAAGTGTTAATCAATTCACTAGATTTAATCAAAGCATGAACTTTGAAGCTATAAAGCAATTATCGGTTTCATTAGCCGATAGAACAGATAGCCACTACATTTTATATTCTGAAATCATTGATGTTTCCTTTAATAACGAAGCAACAAATAATTGGCAATTTTGGCAGTCGGATATTTATAACAGAAACTTTGCTATCGCTTTATACATATATAATGGTACAAGTGGTGAGCTAACATTTGAGAAACAGTACAGAAACACTGCTTTATGGACTTTTAATAAACGCACCGCGGTAGATGTAAATAGTGACAACTTTTGGCAAAGCGATTATGGAACAATGATTAATAATACCCTTAACGCCTTGGCCAGAGATATTGACGAAAACATTATGTGCGAGCCAACTCAAGCAAAAATAGTTCGGGTATCAGGCAACAAGATAACCTTTAATTTAGGAAAAAGGCACGGTGTAAAAGTTGGCGATGAATTTACCTTGTTACACAAGAGTAATTTCACTAGTGACGTTGGCATCTCTTATGCGGGACTTGAGGTGAGTAGTTACAAAGTTAAGGTTACGAGCACATCAATGCAGAGCGCTGTGGCAATAAGTTCAGACTCTGGTTTATTAGGCAATATTCAAATAAATGATTTAGCTGTTCGGTATTAAGCGTTTGATTACCTTTTTCTGTCGAATTATTAATCGTATTCTAAAATAGCGACTTTAAAGCCTTTATTAGGCTTTGAATTTATTTTATTTTATATATAATACATTGCGTTATTAAAAACTATACGTCTTCGTAACTCAGCTGGATAGAGTGCGCCCCTCCTAAGGGCGATGTCGTGGGTTCGAATCCCGCCGAGGACACCATCCTTTTGTTTTATCACGTTCTTAAATCCAAAAACCTCCGGTTACATAAATGCCTTAAGCGTAAATACAATTTAAAGCGGGTTGCTTTGTTTGGTGTAGAAAGCTAGAAACAGCCAAACACCAACATTATCACTATGCGCTAATGATAGTGAGTCACAAAGTTAACTTTCTTTATAAAGTAATAAGCAATGTAAATGAGATATAGGGGCAATTAGAAGGCTCAGAATACTTTCCTAAAAACTGCAACTACAACATTAAAAGACATGATTACGAGGCTATTCAGGACGCTATCTGGCGTATGTCATACTTAGCTAAATCGCATGATAAAGGCTATTAGCCAAACCAAACAAAAAATCTTGTCGAGTAGAATTAAGCCAACTGAATTAGAAAAAAGATATTGGCCTATGGCTATTACTCAAATGGATGTTATCTTTAGTCATGATGTTTTGAATGACTTATGATAACTGTAATCGCCATGACAGTTTAATACTATACTTATCCCAAGGAGATAAATTATGAAAAAACTATTAACACTAACACTAGTACTAGCATTAGCTATGCTTCTAGCATCATGCGTAGGCACTATTGAAAAACCAGAAAAAGTATCAGCTACTGATGGAATAGCTAATGTAACATTGATTAAGCCTCGCGATTTTAGTGACATACAAGCAGGTAATTTTGGGATACAGTCTAATTTCGAGCAAAGTGTAGCTAAAAAGTTGGCTGAAGCATTGGCTGACCATTTTAAAGAAGCTGATGTAACTATTGACATTATATTCACTGATATTGATTTAGCGGGTGAGACTAGGTTCAACACCCAGGAAATACGTGTACTAAAAGATCTATATATTCCACGCATGTCATTCGAGTATGTAATCAAAGATAAAGCAGGTGACGTTATGCTAGCTGATACCGTTGAGATTAAAGATATGGGCTATCTATCAAGAAGTCTATTTGGTATGGAAGCTAATGCTTTAATAGGATACGACAAACGTATGCTAATAGAGTACTTTGAAAAAGTATTATAAAAAAATTCATTCTTGTATAGGATTAATAGCCTTTAGCATAAACGAAATACGATAACTAAATTATAAAAAAAATATTGGCCATTAGTTGCGGCTCAAATGGATGGTATGTTTGGGAAAGAGTATGGTCACTTGATATAAGTGACCATTTAAGTGACTTATCATTTTAGTAACACTATTTGTAACACCATCAAACAAAAACAAAACACAAAGTATTAAATAACAAACAGATAAGCCGCATACAAGACGTCCGCCGAGACGCAAATTTCTTTTGAAAATTAACTAGCCATCCCAACATTGATTTAACCCAGTCACCTTGCTAAACAATTAATTATCATATTAACTAAATTTTATAGATGTTATCGTATAATTTTAGCCGCATTCTGTTTGCTAAACAGTGTAATGGGCAACTTTTTAACATTAATACTGAGAATTGCTGATGTGTGGTCGATTTAATATCTCAAACAAGATAACACCCATTGTAAGTATGCTATTTGATACTCAATTTAGTGTAGTAACAAACGAAAATTTTAGTCCAAGCCAATCAGCTTCAACAATTACAACAAGCGAAAATGGCTTTCAACAAGTCAATGCAAACTGGGGAATAAAACCTAATTGGTCTAAGAAGCTCATCATAAATGCACAATCAGAGACAGTAGCAGCCAAGCCAACATTTAGGCAGTCGTTTATCCTCCAGCGATGTTTAGTTCCTTGCAATGGTTGGTATGAATGGAGAACAGAGGAAGGAAAAAAGATTAAATACTTTTTTGAACACTTCAATAAACTGCCTTTGTATATGGCTGGTATATTATTTAAACATGAGATAACTGAATTAGTGACATTGACCACTGCCCCTAGCAAGACCTGTGCGCTATATCACAAACGGATGCCAGTATTGATTTCACCTGAAAATAAAGACGATTGGTTTAGTTCCTCAACAGAGCAACTAGGACTTTTAATGAGCTCAGTAAATGATGAAATGATTAATGTTAAAAGAAGTGAATAGATCTCTTAGCCATATACCTTGTGAATGTTATCAATAATTTATTGTTTAACTTTAAAATAAAAAGCCAGCGATTATAGCTGGCTTTGTTTTATCTTATTTATCAATTAATTTATTTCATACTAATTGTTGTATGTACTTGTGACCCATCTTGATGATCAGGTTCAAACCAACGAGCCGTTACTGATTTAGTATGAGTCCAGAAACTTACTACTTGCCTACCGTTTGGTCCTAAATCTCCAAGCTTAGAAGCACGAGAACCCGTGAAGCTGAAAAATGCTACCGGTACTGGAATGGGCACATTAATACCCACTTGACCAACATCAATTTCATTTTCAAATTTACGTGCAGTCCAGCCAGAAGAGGTAAAGATAGAAGTACCGTTACCATTTGGATTCGCGTTAATAATTTCGATAGCTTGCTCTAAAGTTTCAACTTCTAAAACACACAATGCAGGGCCAAATATTTCTTGGGTGTATATATCCATGTCAGTAGTTACATTACTGAACATAGTTGGACCAACAAAATTACCTTTTGGGTAACCGTCAACTTGGCAGTCCCTACCGTCAACCAATAAAGTTGCACCTTGCTCAACACCGCTATCAAGAAGACTGATAATTCGTTTTTTCGCTTGAGGAGAAACAACCGGGCCTAAATCAGCATCACGTTGTGAACCTGGGCCTACTTTCATTAACTTAGTGCGCTCAACAATTTCAGGTAACCAGTTACGTGCGTCGCCAACTAAAATAGTAACAGGATTAGCCATACAACGTTGACCTGCCGCGCCAAATGCTGAGCCTAACAAATCGTTAATGGCTCTATCTTTGTTAGCGTCTCCCATGATAACCATATGGTTTTTTGCACCCATCATAGATTGTGCACGTTTACCGTGTTTACTGGCGTGATTATAAACATGGGTACCGACATGAGTTGAACCAATGAAAGAAACAGCTTTAATATGTTCATGTTCAATTAAGGCATTAACAACATCAGGGCCGCCGTGAACCACGTTAAGTACACCTGCAGGCAAACCGGCTTCAATTGCTAATTCGACAAACCTAATGGTTGAAGATGGCGCTTGCTCAGACGGCTTCAATACAAAGGTATTACCACAAGCTATGGCTGGTGGAAACATAAACGCTGGCAACATCAATGGGAAGTTAAATGCCGTGATTCCAAGGCCAACACCAATAGGTTTGTTCAACGTATAGGTATCAACACCGGTAGCAACATTGTTACCCATATCACCAAGTTGCAGACGAGTAATTGAACAGGCATTTTCAATCGCTTCTAGTGCCCGCCCTACTTCACCTTCCGCATCAGGTAAGGTTTTACCATGCTCTAAAGTGACTAACTCGGCTAACTCTTTAGTATTTTCACGTACTAAATAGGCAAATTTCACCATAATGCGCATGCGATTAGTTAATGAGACCTTCGACCAAGATTTAAAAGCTTCTTGCGCGCATGTTACTGCAGCATTTACTTCTTCAGCAGTAGCCATAGGCACACGAGCAACCACCTCTTGAGTTGCCGGATTTAATACATCTAACCATTCGTTAGTTGTTGAGCGAACTTTTTCGCCATTTATGATCAGTGGAATTTCTTTAATGCTCATAATAAGCCTCTTGTGAAATATTTGAAATAAATGCCTGAATTGACTTACTTCAAACAAGTATAGAATTTTGTAGGGTAAAGGTAGGCTTTTCTTCAAACAAGAACAATAGGCATAAACGCAACTAGCATTGCAATTTTACAAACGTGTCTATTATTTGTTAAACTCATCGAATGAATTGGGATGATATAAAAATATTTCTGGAAGTCGCTCGCACTGAACGGCTATCCATTGCCGCCAAAAGATTAGCCATGGATGCTTCTACGGTCTCTAGACGTTTGCATAAACTTGAAGAACAGCTAAAAAGTCAATTGTTTGAGCGAACCATTGATGGTCACGTATTAACCGAAGATGGCCATAAGTTATTAAATTCAGCTCGGCAAATGGAACAAAATGCCAATCATGGTTTTGAGGCAATTAAAAACAACAACCAAGAAAATTTTGGTAAGGTAAGAGTTGGTGTAACTGAAGCTTTTGGTAATTTTTTCATTGCCGCTCACTTAGTACAACTTCAACAAGACTTTCCTAATATCCAAATTGAACTCTTACACTTTTCTCGTTTTGTAAAAATCAGTCGAAATGAAGCCGACATTGCCATTGCTGTTGAGCGACCAAAAAGCACTTCGATGATAGTCACTAAATTATGTGATTATAAATTACAGCTTTATGTGCACCCTACTTACTTAAATCAATTGTCACAAAGTAACATTGAACTAAAAGATTTAGATCAGCATAAATGGGTAAGTTATGTTGATAATTTATTATTTACTGATGAACTCTCTTATTCTAAAGAGTTAACTTCACATTTAAACAGCCCATTAATACCAAGCTTTAGCAGTACTAGTATTATCAGCCAATATAATGCAATAAAAAGTGGTTTAGGTATCGGTATTTTACCCTGTTTTGTCGGCGATTTAGACAGCGAACTTGTCAAACTACACGCCAAGAAAATACATATTATTCGCAGCTTTTGGTTAGTTACTCATCCTGAAAGTAAAAGGCTTTCCCACGTAGCAACTGTTTGGGATTACCTTAAAGAACTGGTTAAAGATAAACGGTCGCTGCTAATGCCACAGTGATATACATCAAGTTAAAAATTTAACGACTCAATTTAAATATCTCTGTAGTTTTCGCATCATTGCTGTGACTAAATTCAAAGTTTAACTTGATGAGTAATGCTTTTGATATCTTATTATCTGGATTAACTTGGGCAAGAATGGTTTTATATTGAGAGTAATGACCAAGTACGGCGGTAGCAGCCTCTTTACCATAACCACAATGATAATATTTTGACAATAACGAATAGCCTAAGTCAGGATAATCTAACTCTGCTCTTTTTAATAAACCCGCCAAGCCAATTGCAACAGAGTCATTTTCTTTTAAGCAAATTGCCATAGAGCCAATGCCATGTTGCTGATAACTCAATTGTCGGCCATTAACAATATAATTTTTTGCATCCTCAACTGTGATTATTTGACGGTTACCAATATAGTTAAGTACATCTGGCTCATTGAACTGTGCTATGACAAAATCAACATCAGCTAATGTCAGAGGACGAATTATTAACCTTGCTGAATTTATAACGCTTATTGTCATATTTATGCCTTAGTTTAGATTATAAAACTTGGTGGCTAATTTTGTTATTTTATTTGACAAATAAACGCCTGATAATCTTCAATGGCTTGAGGATTACCTTTATTTGTTTGGCAAACACTTTTTTGATATTGATAACTAAAAACATCAAACCAAAGATCTAATAACTGTGCCTTATTTACTTCTCCAGCCATTGCTAATACACGAGCGGCAACTTCAGCCGTAGCAAACTGGTTATCAACACTAGTTTCTCGAATTTGATATCGAGAGGTGATTTTTTCATTACCTTCTGATTGTGGGAATTGCTTTTGAGGATCAAAAGATACCACTGGAAATTTCGCTAAATAAGGGCTTTTACGAAACATTTTTTTCGCTTCACGCCAACTACCATCAAGCATAATAAACAAAGGCCTTTTACTGCCATGACAAATAATTTCATCTTGAATAACCTCTCGTTCTTTTTCTGCATATTGGGAAGGAAAAACAACAAAAGGTTGCCACTGCGGATCATTAATCACAGCTAAAAGCTCAGGATTTGATTCTGTCCGTGACCACAAAAAGGCATAAGTATCATCAACAAGATCAGCAATTAGTTTACCCGTATTACTCGGCTTTAAAATCTCGGTATCATACATCAATAACAAAAAGCCGGCGGTAAGTGCTGGTTTTTTATCCGCTATGTTTTTTATTGTCAGCGCCGTTGGTGCAAGTTGGCAAATACAGTGTGTTTGGGCGAGTCGGCACGATTCACATCGAACAACTCTGAAGCCTCTGCTTTTATAGGTGGTAGTACTAAGGCTTTTACGATATTGATAAAGTTGGTGAACAGCATTCATTAAATATTTATTCTTCAGGTAAAGAAAAGCCGTAAACCTTGATCAAGCTTACGGCTTTCAAAAAAATTATTATAAATTATTTTTGTTGATAAAAAACAGACATTGCTTGATAAAGTGAATATAAATCAACTTTAGAGCTTACCGCATAAGGTGAATGAATTGATAAAACAGGGATACCAAAGTCAATGACCTCCATATTATCATCAGATAGATCACTACCAATAGTACCGCCAGAAGCTTTGCCCTTATAGGTAGACGTTTGCCATTTTATTTTGGCATTATCTAAATAGTTACGAGTCCAAGCCATATACTCAGAATTAGCATTAAAACCGCCACCGTAAAGTTTTAAATTAACACCATTACCTAAGCGAGGAGCATTACCTAATTCCCAAACGCCTGACCAAGTAGGGTTTACACCAGGGTTAACATCAGCTGAGATTACTTTTGTATTTCTTAATACTTTACGTAATAAATAATCGTTGTACTTACTACCTTTTTGGTTATAAAGCAGACCACTGAGCAAGTCGACCAAATACGTTGAACCTGCACCGGTGTTATTTTTATTCCCTATTTCTTCATTATCAACTAAATAGGCAATGGCAGTATACTCAGGTGTTTTTTGTTCAGAAATTGCTTTTACTGCAGCAATAGCAGCGGCTTTATCATCTTGTCCGTAGGCGGCAATCATTGAACGGTCAAAGCCAACATCACGAGGTTTAGTTGCCGGTATTAAAGCAAGCTCTGCTGAGACAAAGTCTTCAACAGAAATGTCGTATTCATTTTTAAGGAAATCTGTAACTTGTTGCTTTATTGATTTATCGAAATCAGGTTTTGAAGCGATAATAACATCAAGCTCTTCTTTTTTAATCACGTCACGACTGGTACGTTTACGATTAGCTTGATCAACATGTGGTGCTAAATCAGGTACAATTAAAATAGGTTCATCATCATTAAAACCCATTGAGATATTAACCACAGAACCATCTTTTTTATCTACTCTACCTACCAATGCCAGAGGAATATTAACCCATTGATAAGTTTTAATGCCGCCATGAATATAAGTTTGAAACATTGCAAATTTTTGTTTTTCATAAAGAGGACGACCCTTTAGCTCTAAACGAGGCGAATCAATATGGGCGCCAACAATACGAGTTCCTTCAACAAGATCTTTTTTACCCATAACAATTAACGATATAGTACGATCTCGATTAACATCATAAAATCTTGCTCCTGGCTTTAGTTTACTTTTTTCAGTTAAGCGCTTGAAACCTTGTTTTTCGACTCTTTTGATGGTTTCGGTAACAAAAGTAAGCTCTGTTGGTGTCTTATAAATATAATCTTTATATTCATCAGCATAACTCTCAACGGCTTTAAGTTCTTGCTCTGATAAGTTTAACCAACTTGAAGGACTCTCTTTCTTTTTATCTTCATCGGCCTTAAAACCAGCACTTAAACTGGCATTAGAAAATAGCAAAGTACTTAAAAGTACAGCGCTAGCTATGATAGTTTTCGAATTGTTAATCATCTTATTTAAATTTCTTATTAAATCAATTATTCAGACATAATAAAGGCTTAACTTAATCAATGACAAGTAATAACCGATAGATCGGCGAAATTCATTGATGAATGACATTAACTAAGTGTTTTAAAGTAATTTGACTAAAATTGCCAGTCACTTAAATTAAGTGACAAACGCAATAAATCACTTGGTATTGATAATAAAACGACTAAAAATAAAAATGATTTAATTACAAATAATTAGCCCATTAGCTTTTTATATTTTTTAACCTACACTTACTTTGTATGCTGAAGACACAAGCAGTTAAAGTTTAATTAAATATTGAAAGGAATCAAAAAAATGGAATTTAATACTCCTCAAGCTATCCACGAAATAAAACACTCTAAAAAAAATCGAATGTTAGTTAACGGTAAAATACAATGCAAATTACAAGCAATGTCTTTCGCCCTCAACTACCACAGGGTTGATGTAACAGAAACCTCCAATGAATTACTCATCAGAGGCACAGTGCCTGTCGGAGGCTAATACATATTATTTTAGGATTGAATAATATGAACATCTCTTTGTGGAAATGGGATGGTTATCTTGGCTTCATCTAACGCTAAGTATATAGCTTCATAAGCTTTATACTTTGCTTGATATAAATTTACCGTTGGTGTCCATAATCGAATAGCAATGGTAATGGCACTGTCAGAAAACTCATCAATTCCTATTAATGGGTGTTTTTGTTGACCAACAATATCTAAGGATTCAATGGTGGCTGTTAATAATTTCACCACTTCAAGAGGGTTATGCTGATAAGCAATGCCAACACTTAATTCTAGCAAGGAATCATTTTTTGAGTTGTGCAGTACTTCACCAACAATATGTTTATTAGGGATCGTAATTTCGACATTATCTTGATCTTCAATAATGGTATAAGCAAGCAATACCTCTTTTACTACGCCGGTAACCCCTTGAACGGTAATAGTATCACCAACAACAAATGGACGAATAATGATAATATTAAACCCGGCAGCATAATTAGCTAACAAGCCTTGCATAGCTAGACCCGCACCTAAAGATATTGCACCAATAGCCGCAATAAATGGTGTAACACTAACGCCTAGTTTCCCTAATGCCACTATGGTGATCAATATCACGAGAACCATTTTTGAAGTATTTGCTAAAAAATGACTCAAGGTTATATCAAGCTTTTGTTTTTCACACAGCCTCAACACGCCATTAGCAATTTTACCGGCAATGTAATAGCCAAAAATAAAAATAATAAATGCACCAATCAGCTGAAAAGTATAATTGGCAAAAAAATCAATAATTAAGTCGTAAATCTTAGCCATTTGATCTATTTCTTCTTTGAGTAAATTTACCGGTTGCAGTGAACTAGCAGATGTTTGGGCTGTATCAACTGTTGTTGTTGGCATAATTATCCTTACTTTTCTTATGCTAATAATTTTTATTCTTTCATATTTTCAAATTATTAGGTAAATAAATTAAACTTTTTTTAAAAGCTGCCGATTTATTAAGCTATTAATAGATGAAATAGGTTTAAATTAAAGGAAGGAATGATGGAAGCAGTGCAAAGAGTATTACCATCGGTAAATATTATTAGCTCAGAAAAATCAGCTAAAGACCCTCAACATAAAAAACAAGCTAAATACAAAACCTTACAATTTCTTGATAATAAATATGAAAATGAACAAATAGCATCAACTGATATTAATACTCTTAGTCAAACTAACGATTCAGTTGAACTTGAACGTAGAATCGGGGTTGATCGCCGTCTAAGTGCGATCACAAGAGGTCGTTGGTTAGAGTCTAGAAACAAAAAAGATCGCCGGATTCCCATAATTATTAGCTTGAGAATATAAATTTCAAGGCAACAAAAACTAACATACTCATACCAACACTCAAATAGATACTCTTTCCTTTTACTGCAAGTACAATAGCGACAGTAGCCCCGAGTAAATAGGGGTTATATAGCGATAGCACTAATTCTTGCTCTTGAACAAATATTATCGGTACCCAAATGGCCGTTAACACAGCAGGAGCACTAAAACTCAGAAATTTAACCATTTTAGGACCTAACCTAAGAGGAACATTTGGATGTAAAAAAAAGTACCTTGTGGTAAAAGTTATCAATGCCATTAAAACAATTGTTAATAAATTCATGTTAGTGTTTGTTCCTTTTTTTTCTTCAACTTTTTCAGCTGTCTTTCATCCATTATTCTCAAAGTAATATAACCTGAGAGCATAGCTAAAATAGCAGCCGTAACCAGCCCTAATTCCCAATGTAATAATTTGAAAATCACCGAGAAAATACCAGCAACGATTACCGTAACGAGTGCCGGTAAATTGCTAATATTAGGGATCACTAAAGCAATGAAAGTCACCGCAATAGCAAAATCTAATCCTAACGATGTCAAATCAGGTAAATAGCTGCCTGCCACTATGCCAACAATATTCCATGCTAACCAAAACAGATAAAAACTAAGGCTAGCTGATAACGCATAAATTAATCTCAATTGACCTTTTAAAGACTTAGTAGTGCCTGATAAAGCAAAAAGCTCATCGGTCAATAAAAATCCCAAACTCAATCGCCAAGGTAGCGGCAGTATTTTAAGTTTGTCTCTTAATGCTAAACCATACAAAAAGTGTCGAGAACTAATGATAAAAGTGGTAAATAAAATAGTGGCTAACGGAACATTATTTGCCATCAACTCAATTGCGACAAGTTGCGCTGAGCCAGCAAAAACTAATAGCGGCATAAGCAAGGCTTCTAACGGAGTAAAATCACGTTGAATAGCGAGTGAACCACATAATATACCCCAAGGAATTACCGCCAAACTCAGCGGTAACATATCTAAAAAGCCCTTTATAGCCATGTGGGTAACTGCTTCTTTCTTTAACAAAAGTAATCCCTAATAATTGATACCAATTCCAATAAGTTTCTTCCCACTCAGCGAGAGTTAAAAGGCTTAGAGGCAAGGCATTGATTGAAGATAATGGTTATTCCCTTGTCAAAATCAATAACGTAGACTGTAAGCCTTTTAAACTCGCCCTTTGGGAACTTTCCAGCGATATGATAACCACATAGAATTTCTTTCATATAGAGTGACTATATGCAAAAAAATTCTATTTATTCTCACACCGCTGGCAAGCTCTGAGTGGGAACTAACTTAATGGACTTGGTATACCTGTAAATACAAAGGTAAATTTGTCATCACCAAGCCAATAAAGCTTGCACATTATTGTCTTTGCCAACTTACAACAACACTAAAAGTACTAGCCGCGAAAGACAGCTTTTGAATAACTGGTTGGAGAAACGCCCATGGCTCTTTTAAAATGGCGATGAAAGTGACTTTGATCATGAAAGCCTAGTTCTAAAGCAACGTTAATAACTAACCAACCTTGTTTTAATAACATCTTACTTTTTTGTAATCGTTGCTGAATTTGATAAGCATGAGGAGGTAAGCCAAATCTTTGCTGAAATTGGCGTACCAAATAAAATGGGCTTAATGAGATAAGTTTAGCAAGGTAATCTAAACTAATATTATCGGCTAAATGATCATGAATATATTGACGTACCAGCTGTAAAGCTGGTTCACAGGGTTTGAATGTTTTAACTTTAGGCTTGTTACGCCCATGTTTAAACATTAACCGAGTCATAACGCCATTGAGCATCGTTTCTCTTAATAAACGATTATCAGACTGCGCTAATACTGTAAACAACAGCCTTAATTCAGCGGCCATTTGTGGATCAAAAACGACCGCTTGTTGAAAATAAGGCGCAAAATAATCAGTAACGCCTAAATCATTTGCGAGTTGCTGAAATTGTGACTCTAACGGATAAATAGCACGATAAGACCAACCTATCTCGGTTGCAGCTTGTCCGGTATGAACATCGTTAGCATTGACAAAAATAATACTGTCTTGCGGAGCAAAATGCTCACCACCACTTCGATAAAAACGCTGAACGCCTGTTTCTATTACACTGATTGTGTAACCTTCATGAGCATGCTTTGAAAAATTTTTGCGATGATAGTTAGCATCAACCATTTCTAAGCCACCAAGTTCTTGATGGTATTGAAGTTTTGCTGTGTTTTTATTGATATTCATCACATAGACGCAAGCTTGATAAAAGTAGATAAATTTAGTGTAACTGAACCATTTTAATAATGTATGTACAAAATTGCGCTTTAGTTAAAATACTTTAAGAGATTTTTTTGAAAGAATAATGCCATTATTATCAGCATAAACAAACATACCAGGCTTTACTGTTACACCAGCAAAAGTTAAGTCGACATTTAGATCACCTAAACCACGCTTTTCAGTTTTTCTTGGATGTATGTTTAATGCTTGTACACCAAGATCCAACGTTCCAATGACATCAACATCTCGAATACAACCATAGATAACCAAACCTTGCCAACCATTAGCCACAGCTTTTTCTGCCAACATATCACCAAGAAGAGCGGCACGAAGTGAACCTCCACCATCTACTACCATAACTTTGCCATCACCAGGAGTGGCAACAAGCTCTTTCACTAGCGAGTTATCTTCAAAGCATTTAACCGTAACAACTTCACCACCAAAAGAGCTTTTACCGCCATAGTTAGTAAAAATAACATCAAAGACCTCAACTTCAGGGTATTGATCACATAAATCAGGGATTATATAAGGCATAAATAAACTCATTAGATATTGAATTGAGATGCTAACACATACTATTTAGCAAAAGCTTTATCGCTGTTTATAATGGATATAGTAAATCGAAATAGGTAAGCACCTCGTCTTATATTTACGAGGGTTCAAACCATGACAGAGTTTAAAACTATGACTAAAATGACTTGCATTGATAAAACCTAGTGTGAAGTAAACATGAGTGATTTACTGACCATTTTTGATCCTGAAGATGAATATTTAAGTAAATGTATTGAGGTGCGTTATTGGCTTATTCTAACCTAGGAAAGGTTTTTAGATGCCCTTCTCTGTTATTTGTTCATGAAAAAACATCTGATGAATTTATTGCTAAAGTTAACGAAAGAACAAAATTAATTACTCGTGGTAATCTACCCCCTTGATAGTTATAAATGTTTAGCCTTTAAATTTACTATTTAAAGGCTTTGTTTATTGAAAGTTTTTAAAGCTTTCAATAAAAAATACTCTTACAATGTCCATTATTGTAGTGCGAATGTATAAAAGAGACTAATAACACAATGAGCAAAAAGTATTACGTGGTATGGAAAGGAATAAAACCTGGTATTTACGATTCTTGGCCTGCAGCTAAAAGCCAAACTGATGGTCGAGCTGATGCACAATTTATGGGTTTCCCTTCAAAACCTGAAGCCGAAGCAGCCTATCAATCTACTTACACCAAAGCGTTAATGAGCCGTTCCTTAAACAAGTCCCCTAGTGCCAATTCATACAGTAGTAAACCGAGTAAAACTTCACAAATCACAGGTACTGCTAACAGTCGCCTTCATGGTAATAAAGCAGCAGATGTTAACATTTATTGTGATGGTGCTTGCTCTCCCAACCCAGGAAAGTCTGGTACTGGTATTGCGATTTATGAAGATATCAATAAAAAGTCACAGCTAACTTCTCTTTGGTATGGCCTTTATCAAGCTAACGGCACCAATAATACCGCTGAGCTAAATGGGCTACTGAAGTCTTTGGAAGTTGCTCAAAAGTACATTGCTCAAAACAAAAAGGTTCAAGTACTTTCTGATTCAAAATATTCAATTGATTGCGTTACTAAATGGGCAAAAGGCTGGCAAGCTAAAGGATGGACACGTGGCAAAGGCGAAGAAATAAAAAACCTTGAATTAATTAAACAATGTTTTGCCTTATACCAACAATTGAAAAACGAGCTAACAATCACCCACGTTAAAGGGCATGCTAACATTGAAGGTAATGAGCTTTCTGATCGTATGGCGGTATTAGCAAGGCTTGAAAGAACAAGTGACTTTGTACAGTTCACCAAAACACTTGATATTGATACTGTATTAGCAATGACTGATGATAGCTAATACCTGGTAGTTAATAGGAGAGTAAGCAACAATGTCCAGTTTAGACTCTGCTCACGGCGAATACTCTATTGAATTAGAAGAAGGCATTATATGTCTCACTCTTGATGGGGAGTTCAACGTGGAGTCAGTTAGCAACTATGTTAAAGAATTACAAATTTTAATAAAAAGCTTACACGATGACAGCTTCTTAATGTTAGTCAACAATTTGAAATTGATAGGTGCTACACCTGATGCCTATCAAGAGTCTAACAAACACAATAATTGGTTAGCCACCCAAAATTTACTTGGAAAAGCGACAGTTTTCCCGTCAAATTTTTTAATAAGTATTGATAATAAAATGGTGCCGGCTAAAAGAGCAATAAACCATCAAAATTTTCACTCTATTGATGAAGCAAGACATTGGTTAAAAACGCTAAAACAAAGACACGATAAAAATCAACCAATTTCAGGCTAATTTCACTGCGTTTCTGCCAATTTATATCTCTGGATTTATTATTATTCATTCAGGTGTAATTTTAAGTTGCATAGCCATTATATATCCGTATGATCCCGATTTTGAAAAATGATTTAGAGTTAAATACCTTTAATGCGCAAACTGATTTCATCCCCTGTAAAAATGTCGTTGTCTGAAACTGAAAACCAGATTTATCAAAAAACCCTTAACCTCATTCCTGAACTAATGCTCAATTTAATGGCAGTAAAAGTTGAAAATCACCCTGAAGATTTTTCTAACTGGTGTAAAGAGCTTTGCAGAATTTGCCGAGAAGATATTAATTTTGATTTACTTGAGACTAACCAATTACCCACATTAAAAAAACTTCATGATTTATTAGAGTCAGGGGTGAGTATTACTCAACTAAAAATGTTAAGAATTGCGCCATGGCCAATTTTCAATTCTTTCATTTCACAACAATTTGAACTTCAATCTTTAGCAGAACGCCTAACATTCCTTGATTATTTACAATCAATTAAAACACAGTCGTTAGCAGATATGATCGAAGAAGATCGCCTAGCGTTTACAGGAAAACATACCAACCGGCATGACATAGCGGTATATAAATTTGATGTTGAATGGTTTGGCTCAACTAAAGGTGCTAAAATTTTTCATCAGTTACTACAAAACCATGCCAATGAATTCGATATCGCCTTAGCCTGTATTCCGAGTACCGGTGAAGTTAACTTTCAACAATACCAAAAATTTGTTGCTGCATATATTGGCATTTTCAATAAACATAGTTCAGGTGAAAAAGCACCATTGGCCGCTGCCACTCGTTTACTGGCTATGCATCGTCCAGATCAATTTATTGCCTTAACAAATACTAAAATTGAAGCCATTTGCCAAGGCTTTAACATTGTTAAATTCAATAATCGCGATTTTGATAGTTATTGGCACGACCTGATTGGCACACTAAGAACTATGTCATGGTGGCATCAAGAAAAGCCAGAGTGTGAGAATGAATTAAGAATATGGCAATATCGAGCAATACTTGTCGATGTGTTTTTATTTGCAGATAATTCAACGGCACAAAACTCAAACTATTTGCGCTTAGTTCAAAAAGCAGAAGACAAAGCAAATAATAAAATAACATCGGCGAGTACATCAGTAGGAATCAAACGAACAAAAGCTTCAGTTGAGAGCCTGGTTGATAAAGCATTAGAAAATGAAGAGCTACCCGCTTATTTAATAAATAAACGTGATTCAATTGTTAAAGCCGTTAAAGAAGGTAAAAGTATCGATCATGTAATCAATATGATGCGCGCGATATTTGGTTAATTAACAAAAACACTAAAAAATAGTGCTTCACCTTGATGCTAGTTGGCGTTGTAACAAAGAAGAAACACGGAGTTGATGAACATCAATGAGTATTTCTGATGCGGGTACAAAGTCAAATAACTTTAAGGTGAATCACTATTAGTGATTGGAGAAGTTCTCACCTTTAGCCAGTCTGTCATACAAAATCACATTTACAGTTGCAGCAAGGTTCATACAGCCATTTGTAGGGACATAGATGGTATCTCGACAAAAATCAGTGATATGTTTTTTTAGCGAATTGTCTTCTGGACCAAAAATATAGAAAGCGCGAGGTGGGTGTTTATAATCCACTAAAGACTTTGCACCTTCAACTAATTCTACCGCAACAGGTACACAATCTAGTGGCACAATACTTTGTAAGTCTTCAACACTAATTAATGGAATATCAAGGTGTTTCTTATTAGTATCGGTACAAAACTGTTTAGCTAAATCATATCGTTTCCCCGTATAAAATACTGAATGGGCACCATAACAGCCAGCAGCACGCATAACAGAACCAACATTTTCAGGTGTTTTTGGGTTAAACAAACCAATACAGGCATAACCTTTAGCCATAATTCACTCATTACTTGCGACAAAATTGGCGAGAGTATAATACCAATTCCGCCAATAACCTAATCATGCCGACTAAAATTGATTCAATGCTAAGTATCCATGTACAATAGCTTTTTATTTTATTGCTAAACACGCTATCACTATGAACTCTTCTTTAAAATACTTAAACGGTTATGGTGATGACTTAACCAGTCAAATACAACGTCTACTAGAGAGTAACACCTTAAAAAATCACTTGTTAAAAAAGTATCCTCGACCGCATTCTGTTAGCAATGATAAAGCTTTACGCGATTTTGTTATGACAATTAAGAACCGCTATTTAAAAAAGTCATCTCCTTTAAGTAAAATAATTTTTGACAAAAAAATTCATGTCATCAATAACGCCCTAGGCTTGCATAGTTATGTTTCTAGAGTGCAGGGTAGTAAACTGAAAAGTAAAAATGAAATACGAATTGCCGCTATATTTCAAAAAGCACCTGAAGAGTTCTTATCAATGATCGTTGTGCATGAGCTTGCTCATTTAAAAGAAAAAGATCATAACAAAAACTTTTATCAGCTATGTCAGCACATGCTACCTAACTACCATCAGCTTGAATTTGATATGCGGGTATATCTAACACAGATTGATGCGCTGGGCCATATCTATTAACCCTTTATGGTTTCAACTTCTTCATCTGTTAACTGACGACTTTCACCTGCTAATAAATCAGCAGACAAAGATAAATTTCCAATAGCAATACGGTGCAGTTTAATTACAGGATTTCTAAAACGGCCAAACATCCTTTTTATTTGATGATATCTTCCTTCCGTCAGAAATACTTCAGCAACATAGTCAGAAATGATCTCTAACCGCGCTGGTTTTGTGGTGATTTTTTCATAAGGAAAATACATTCCTTGTTCGAAGGGTTTAAGATAATCCGGCGAAAGTTGATTAGCTAAAGTCACCCGGTATTTTTTTACCACTTTATTTTCTGGTGAGGTTAAATAGCTTGACCAGCGACTATCATTGGTTAGTAACATTAGTCCAGAGGTGTTTAAATCTAAACGGCCAACGATATGTAAACTATCACAAATATCAGTAGATACGACGCCTGAGCCTTTGAGCAAATCAATCACCGTTTTATGTTGTTTGTCTTTGGTTGCACTTACCACCCCGATAGGTTTATAAAGCATAATATAGCAAGGTTCATTCATTTGAATTATTTTGTTATCAACTTCAATAACTGAAAACGTATCAACAATTTCATCAATTTTTAAAGCAATCTTCCCACCAACTTTTATGCGTTTTTGAGCTAACATCAATCGGACGTCACGCCGGCTTATGGACATTTCTTTACTGATAAAACGGTCTAATCTAATTCGGCTTAAAGCCATTGATGAATACCTAATAAGTTTGTTTAAAAGATTACAGGAAAATATTATATTAGCTTTTTCTTGTAGGACTATAAAATAAAAGTAGATATACTAACTTAAATTTTATAATAAGGATTTCATATGCACGGCACAACTATGATAGTTATCATTGTTTTCATTTCTGTAGGTTTCGGCGTAATCGGCTCAATGCATAAAAGGCACTTAGCTTTTAAAGAAAAATCTTTAAATAAATCACAACAAGACAATGAAAATAATCAATTACAAGAACAAGTAACAACTCTAGAAGAACGTGTTCAAGTTTTGGAAAAAATAGTGACTGATGAAGGTTATGCCGTACAAAAAGAAATCAATAACCTATAACTCAGTTTAAGGATTTATTTTGCAACTTATCATGAAATCAGAGTTCGATAATTTAAGTGCTAATAATGCATATAGCTTCGACTCGAACAGCAACGGTGATAAACAAGTGGTCAAAATATATGTGGAAGAAGAGCTTATCGCTAAAAAAATAAAGCATAAAAAATCAATTCGATATTTTGCTGTTGCTCATTATAAAAACTTTATTACTTTTCAAGCCGAGTGAAAAATAACAGCACTCAAGACTTTAGTGTATTTACATGTAGTTAGACAGAATGTAAAAAGCCCCATTATAAATGGGGCTTGAATTATTACAATTTCTATTGTTCTGATGTTTCTATTTCCACATCCATGTCATCAGCTATCGAATTATTACTCAACAGGGCTGATACAGTTAATACTAGAACAGCAAAAAAAACTGTTGTCAGCTTAATCCCCTTAGAGGATGACTTATTCATTATCACATTCCTGAATTTAGTTGTTTTTCATCATTATTATTACTATTAAAAACAACCGATAAAACTTAAATGATTAAAAGATAAATATCAATAGAATAAACAATAAAAATCTAATTTTTATTGTTTATTTTTGTTTTGGGTAAAAATATGACCTGCCGGCGACAAATTAACTTTTACCGACGCACTCAGTACCATAAGCCCTGTAGGCAATTGATTTAGTTTTACATCACCATCAAACAACTGACAAAGTTCTTTTACCATAGCCATCGTTGTACCATAGCCGCTCAAGTCTTTGCCCACTAAAAATGGTACCTCTTCCGCTATATTGCCAGCACCTTCATCTAACAGCTTCTGAGATGGCGTAATGACAAAAAATAGCGTTGTCCGTTTAAATTGATGAATATGCGCTTTAACTGATATATTCACCTCATTCACTTTAAGTAATTTAGCTGCATTTTCTGCTAAGGCAACAATTAATTTTTGAATCCTTAACTCATCGGACTCAATTAAATGCGGAACATTCTCATTAATTAAAAATTTAAACTTCAAGTGGTCTTCTTTATTACTTGCATTTAATAATGTTTCTATTCTCTGTAAAAAATGATGCAAGTCAAAAACACTTAATTGAATGACTTTAGTAGTATCCGATTCTATTTTAGTTAGATCAATTACCGTATCAATAAGTTGAGTTAAATTTTGTGATGCATTTTCTATGTCTGCTATTGATAGTTCTGCTTGTGCGAAAGTCGGATGCTGATGAAATTTAGCAACAAAATATTTAATCGCATAAATAGGCGTTTTCAACTCACCGCTGAGTGTTTGTAAAAAGTGGCTTTTGGCTAAACTTTTGGTTTCTGATGACTCTTTTGCTAAGAGCAACTCTTTGGTTTTCAATACCACTTGATGGCTAAGTTCTACAGAATATGCAGCCATCATCAAAATTAATAATTGAAAAGTTAAACCACCAATTGTTCCGCCAAACAGCATTGCCCAAGTCTGCCAGTCTTTATCTTGATTTAACCAAGGCTCTTTTTCTGTAATATCAATAAGCCATTTTCTGGTAAATACATTTAATTTAATCGAATCACTTATACGGCCATGTTTTTCAATATTGTTACCATATAATAAAAAAGGTTCATTTAAGGTTATGTCTTGTACCACTATGCTAACATTCCTAGCAATATCCCTTTCAGCGGTATGGCGGAAAAATGCTTCAAACTGCACCACAGCTAATATATAGCCATTCAGCTTTTGTAGAGAATCACCATACTCAGGCGAATGTGGGTTTAACGTTTGATTATTCAATACTGGATAAAAAACCAATACACCAGGATTTGAATAATTATCTTGTACTATTGTTAATGGCGAGCTTGCCACTAAGGTATTTAATTTCAGCGCTAAACTCATTGCTGTTTTTTTATCTGGATGGCTCGATAAATCTAAGCCAAATGCTTTAGAATTCTTATTTTGTGGGTAAATGTAAAATACTGGCAAGTAAGAAGGCTCAGCCTTTGTTGCAATAATTTGATTTGTTGCCAGTTGCTGCTTAATAAAAATCGGTAAACCAATTTCCTCTGAAGCATATTGTTCAAAATCCCTCTTATGCTTATCTGAAATTAACGGGATCCATTCAAGGGCTCTGATGCTTGAACTTCCTCGATGAATATGAGAAGAAAACACAGTAAACTCTTCAAATGATACATGTTCACTTGCTTGAAAAAGTGCAGCTAGTGCATGTACCTGTTCATTTATCATCTCTATTTCATCTTCAATATGTAACACAATATTCATTTTAGCTTTTTGAAAATCTTCTCCTCTAAGGTGCTGATGAGCATTTTGAGAGACCTTAAATAACAAAACAATAGCAATACAGCCTAGAATAGAAGCGAAAACCACAAAAGAACGTTTAGAAATACTTAATTGCTGAGCCCCTTGTGTGAACAACAATGTAGGGGTGAAGAATATGCTAGTGAGAATACTTGCTGCCCAACTAGAAAAGAAAACATAAGTAATTGAGCTACCAATGACTTTTATATCAAGCATCGCTATAACAACCACACTGCTCGCAGATATAAGACCCGCTAAAGGACCTATTTTGAATATAAAATTGAATAAAATAGCGCGAGACTTTAACCATCGCTGCTGAC
>JALJPB010000006.1:0-119120 GCA_022969175.1 Colwellia sp.
CATGGGGCTTACAAAACATATTATGCTAAAATCCCCCTTCAGCTTTATAAATGTGCACCAGATCTCATTTGTTTGACTGAGCGTAGTGAAACCCTACCGTGATTAACTAATGAGGATACAAGATATGAGTAAATTAAATGCTGAAGAGCGTAAAGCCCGAGACAACGAACGTTTTTCACAACGAGTCGATGAGCGCAGAGTAAAAGGCGAAGATGTGGTTGCCTACGCACTTGCCAATAAGAAAGCCTATAAATTTCTGACTAAAGATGAAAAATACGAGCTTAAGCAAAGACAAATAGCACTTCAGAATGAAGTGCAACTTACAGAGCTAGAAAAGCTTAAGCTTAGAGATGAGCAAGAGTTAGAAAAGCTTCAAGCTGCATTTACCGAACAGTAAAACACGATAAACAGCGATCGTTAAGTACCGTTCGTTATCTTGGTATCGAAGTCGATGACGCACTTGAACTGTCGGAAACTATAGATATTTAAATCACAAATAACTCAGGAAGTATGGACGCTTCCTGCCACAAACCCGTCCATTTTCAGAATTAAAAAACGACCTCAGAATGGTCTGTTTAGATACGATATATAGACATTAACATCAATAGATTTTTGAGCTGTTTTTAGTGTTCATGAGACGTTGAACTACCTTCATATTGATAGTAAGCAAAGCCACCAAAGCGGCCGTTCACGTATTTGTATTGACATGACTTCAAAGTGATCATTGTTTACGTAACGAACTGAAAAAATTAATGTCTCGAAAGATACGATAGCGGACGTTCCCCACAGATGAGTATCTGAGACTTTTGATGATGGCTTTTTGCCAATAAGTCGTTCAGTATGAGTGTGAACAAAGCCAACATTGCGGTCATAGAGCATCTTTATCACTCGACCAGCGTATGTAGGAATAGCATTTCTTTTTATCTGATGGCATAAAACAGTGCGCATTATTAAAGTCATTAGTTGATTTTAATGCTCTCATAATTAGCCTATTTGGACAACGGACTATTTAAGCGCTGTAAATGTAAATGATACAAGTATTGTCCTAGCTTAAAAGCATCTACCGCTAATTTCTCACAAAATGAATAAAACTCAATAATGTCACGGTTGAGTAGCTTGTGGACTATATGCGGTTCATCTTGTTGTAGTAATTGGATTATGACTTTTGATGGATGGTTCGATAATCGAACTTGTTTTATTGTTAGTGGTGTAAGGCTTTGTAGCATAACTTGGCTTATTGGATATGAGTGAAAAGCACAAGTTAATGTCGGGTTACTGGTTTGAGCAACCGAAATGGATTGAACGAAGTAAATTACAGGCAATAAAAAAGCACCAGCGAATGGTGCTTTGTTTAACAATGAACAGTTAGTTTACTGTTTCTTAAATCTACGTGATGCTAAACCCATAATACCTAATGCGAAGATTGCAAGGGTTGAAGGCTCTGGGACGGAAGTAGCAGTATAGGCTCGTATATTATCTACGGTAATGCCTTGTGTTTGAACGAATTGTGTCAAATTCAGCAGTTCGTTTCCGCTACCGATCCAGCCAACAAAACTATTAGTTTGACCACCATTCGCACCGTAGCTTGGACTAGTATCGGTTCCTAAAGTGTGAATAAAGTCTATTGTTTGGATAACTTCATTACCGAAATTAAACGATAGTGCGTTCAACCCCAATGATGTATTGCCAAGGCCGCGAATTATTGCGTTCGAATTTGATTGCCCCGGCTGTAGCCAAGCCAAACCAGTAGGAGCAACGTTTATAATAGATGAATTACCCCCATCTACCATTTCGGCCTGCCCACCTCCGATTCCAAGTGGATCAGCTGAAGGTCCTAGTAGGAAGCTCTCAAAGTCTTCAGTCCACGCTGACGTTAAGCCCAATGTCGCAGCATCGAAAGCAGCCTGATTGGTATATATCAATCCAGCATTAGCGAAACCGCTCACAGATAATACCAAACCAGCAGCAGCTGCTTTTAACATTTTTAAGTTCATATTGAATTCCTTTGCAATACATTCCTTGAAATAGGAAGGTGTTGTTTTTGTTATTTCTAACTGTACATATACATATACATAAATCATACCAAAGATAAAAATCCTTTTTTTTCAATACGATAGTGGTTATGTGTGAATTATCCAAATTAAATCTGTAAAAAAGTCGGACACTTATCCAATCATAATTCACTAATTTGTTTACATTTAATTAACAAGCGCAATTATTGCCACCTACCCAAACATTCCTGTATAATCCCGCGCATTAAACAACCGCCTAAGCAAACACACCAAGTTAGCCATAAAGACAGTTAAACCACCAATTATGACGCTTTTACCTGTAGGTTTGAGCCATTTAAAGCGGCAGAGCAATATATGACCGTAGAGCAATTCGACCCAAGCCAAACCACCACGCTAGACATACCATCTAAAATGATTGAAGAGCAACATCAAAAGACTGTTAATGCAAATACAGACTCAAATCGCGTTGCAAAGGTAGGCTTTGTGAGTCTCGGTTGACCAAAGAGCTTAGTAAATCTATAGTGAATGCCACAGTCGGCTTTGAGCTTAAACCAGCCCCACAAACGAGCAGTGAATTTCGATTAGTATTACCCTAAATATCATCATGGCTTTGCAAAGGTTTAATGTCAGCTTATGGCTAATCAGTTGACCTAAAGAATAGTTAGTAGTTAATGTCTCCAATGCGCACATAGTGATCGTTACCAGCCTAACCGTGAATGACGGCTATGGTGACTAAGTTGGTTATTAATTAAGATAAATTCATATCTAAATTATGTCGGCATTGTGGCTTGAGTTACCCTTACAATTATGAAATTTATTGTTACCACCAATAAATATACCGCTCTATTTAGATTCATATGGATAAACTTTATTGTCGCTGCATAGTACTCACCCTTATAGTTTTTGAACTCAATAAAACTTAGAGGTGTTTTTGAAAATGATAAAGAAAGGACGCTAGATTATTAATAAAATTTAGTGCCCTTATTTTCTGCTTAACTTTCTGATTTATTTTTGTTTAGTTAGGTGCTGTGTCGTACCAAATTGCGTATTTATCTCCTTGCCATTTGAGCAATTGAAATAAATATGCCAGGGCAAGCATTATTAGCCCACCCTCAAGTGCTGCTGGACTAATAAGTCCTAAGCAACAAAATATAAAGCCGCTGATATGTGAAACAACTTCAATACGCACGGTAGAACGCCTAGTGGGTTTGGTATTTAAAAAATTGAGGGCGAACCAGCATTTTACTAAAAAGGGTAAGCGGCTCCAGTTATCTGAACTTTTGTCTATCATAAATTTCTCCTGATTCAAGGTTGAAATATCAACATCAAGTGCAGCAGATAAGCATTTAAGTGATTCAATACTGGCATTATGGCCACTTTCAATACGCTGGATGGTTCTAACATTTAATCCAGACATTTGAGCGAGTTGCTCTTGTGAAAAGTGGCGACTGATACGCAGTTCTTTAAGAATCATTAAATAATTTCCTCTGTACTTATACCAAACAGCTAATCAATTATCCGTTTTAGTATTTAATGGCAATATGTGAATCACAAGTATTGATTGAATTGTACAATGTCGGTGACGAATTCTCCCCGACATTCCCCCGACACCTAGAAAATAGCTACTAACTAACCGCTTCACCATTTTATTAATATGATAAATAGCAGTAAATATAAATTAAATAGACAAAAAAGATCAATTCATTGGATAAATTAACTTGCAAACACAAATGAGAATGATTATCATTTGTGTGAATTGAATTGTACTTATAAAGAAATACCAATGACCATAACTAAATTGATCTGCTTTTACCTACTATTTTGTTCGTCTTTAATAAACGCTCAAGAGCACATAGTCCACTTAAAAACGATGGGGACTAACGGTAAAATGATGGTGTTTGAACCAATTTTATCAAAAATATCAGTTGGCGATACCGTTAATTTTATCCCTAGCGATGCATCACACAATGCAGAGTCTTTTTCTGTACCTACTGAAAAATCGACCTTTAAGACGCCATATGGCAAGGCAACTAAAATCACTTTTAATGAAGAGGGCATAGTACTAGTAAAATGTTTACCCCATTTTTCCTTAGGCATGATTGGCATTATTGTGATTGGAGAAAATGTTGATAAAAAGAAGGCTGTTAGTGATTGGCAGACTATTAGAGCTGGTGTGGCTATCAATAAAGAAGTTATAGATCAGGCATTAGCCCAAATAAAATAACGATAACTAACTTAACAAATGGATGAAGAATTTATGCAACAATGGCAAACCTTATTAACAGACGGTAATGACTGTTTTGATAATGAAAATTGGTTACAGGCAGAATATTGTTATAAAGAAGCCGCCTTTCATCTTGATACTTTATGGTCTGCTGATTCAAAAAATATTCAGCTTCTTATGGCGTGGATATGTGCATTACATAATTTAGCGTCTTTATTTGAAGCTCAAGATAATCCTGACTTGTCTTTGCAATATTTATTAATTCCGCACGATAAAATGCTATCTATCAGTATTGCTCCAGAAGAGTGTGAAGACCTGAAACTTATTGCTGCTAATGCTCTTAAAATTACTTTTTCGCCGATTTTGATGTTTTCTAAACGATACCCTATGTGCCCTAAGTGTACAAAATCTTTGAAAAAATTCAAAGACAACCTAGATCAGGATTCAAGCAACTTGCATTAACTTTATATTTAATAAGGACGATAAAATGAAAGTAAAACAAATAATAGTAGCGATCTTCTTTAGCTGTTTTAGTGCCATATCATTTGCGCATGAAGGACATGATCATAATACTTTTTCAGCGGTATTTATTCATTTGTTATGGCTTGCCCCTGCAATGATTGTGGCGACTGTTATCTATAGCAATATTTTGAAAAAAAGCTATGGCATGAAATCAGCTAGCCATGAAAAAAATATTGAGGTGTCGTAACTATGTTATATGAACTAATTAAAAAACTAGACAATAAAATGCATTTTTCAACGGTCTCTGCTCACTGTGATATTCCTTGTAAAATTTATGATCCTATCACGGCACAGATAGCCACCTTAACTATGATTAGAATGGTTGATTTATTAGTTGAATTGCAAAATAAAGCCAAGTTAACCACAGAAGAACAAGCTCAATTCACCCGATTAGTTGCTCAAAAAGAGCACCATGGTATTAAGGTCAAAGAAGAAATTACCGTTATTTGGGGCGATTTTATCAAAGAGCCTCAATTAATAAAATTTCCTGAACTGCACTCTTTAGTTCATAGCATTATGTTAGAAGCATCTAAAGCCAAGCAGCATATTAATAAAGAAATAGCCTTGTCTTTGTTATCTAAGGTCAATCGATTTGCTGAAATATTTTGGCATTGCAAAGACATTGAAACATATTCCGCGCAATGCCCATATCCACCAGAGCAATCCCTAATTTATCCTTTTTTAAACCAATGAAAATTTGGGGGATTAAAATATGGCGAGTGACAGGACACAGTATGTTTCCTCGAATTCCCCAATACAGTTATGTTTTGGCAATTCACTGGTTCCGTTATCGTAAAATAAAACCAAAGCACACTATATTGATTGACCACCCTAAACATGGCTTGTTAATAAAGACGGTGGCATTTGTTGATAAAAACTCATTAGTTTGGTGCAAGGGCGAAAACCCCTCTAGCATCCGAGTTGAAGAACTCGGCCCGGTGAATAGTAAACAAATCATCGGACAAGTGATTAAAATTTTTAAAAAACATTAAAAACGCTTCAAAATAATGAAGCAAGAACCGAGTTATTGGACATTGAGTTTATGGTACTAAGTCAAAGATTGATTGACGCGCAAATATTAATTCGTAGTTTATGTTTAACCCACAAACGACTTTTATTACCGGTAATTATATGCGTTTTGCTGTTAACAAAGAGTACTCATGCTCTGACCATTAATGTTTTGTCTGATGCTTTTTGGCAAGTTTCTGCTTATGTTGCTGCTAGTTTAGCGATATACCATTATCTGGCGAGTATTATTAGCCAATACAAATGGCTTGTTAATGTTCATGCCAATAACAGTAAATACCAAGTGGTTGCCGCTAGCCTTATGGGAGCCATACCTGGTTGTGGTGGAGCTATTGTTATTATCACCCAATTTGTTCAGGGCAAGTTTTCATTCGGCGCAGTTGTTGCGGTATTAACTGCAACAATGGGAGATGCTGCTTTTCTTTTATTAGCAGCGCAACCTAGTGTTGGCTTATTCGTTCTTAGCATTGGGGTCGTGGTCGGTATTATTTCCGGTTGGTGTGTTGATAGCATCCATGGTGATAAATTTTTGCGCCCAGAACAACACGAAAAAGGGACAAGGGCGACTTGCAAACAAGGGTTAAATACAAAGATATCAGCACCAATAAAGTTACAAGGAGTGTTTTGGCAATGGGCACTTTTACCCTCAGGTGTTATCGCCGTTTTATTTTCCTTTCAAGTGAATGTAGATCAATTTTTCAAGCTAGCTGCAGGCACAATAAATAATATTGGTGCATGTGCTGCAGTTATTGCGATGATTTTATGGGCTTTGTCTAGAGAAGTTACTAGTTATCAGTCACTTGTCTCTGAAGATTTGGCGATTAATACTCGGAATCTATTTCAAAAAGTAGCACAAGATACTAACTTTGTTGCCAGTTGGGTGATTTTAGCCTTCTTAATGTTTGAATTGTTTATGCTTTTTTCAGGACTAGACTTAGGTAAAGTTTTTTCTCAATGGGGTAACTTAACGCCGTTACTGGCAGTCATTATTGGCTTACTACCTGGGTGTGGGCCACAAATAATCACTACAAGCTTATATTTGTCAGGCACTATTCCCTTGTCTGCCCAACTAGGTAACGCAATTAGTAATGATGGCGATGCCTTGTTTCCGGCAATCGCCATGGCGCCTAAAATGGCACTAATCGCCACTTTGTATTCAGCTATCCCGGCAGTTATTGTCGCTTATGGCTACCTCTATCTTTTTGAGTAAGCTTTATTCGTTGTCAGCATAAATATGATTATCGCCAGTTGCATAAGCCACTAAACGGCTTAGTTGGCTAAGAGATAAATTACATTCAGTTTGCCATTGATTAAAACTCGCTTGTATAGCAGCTAAGCTTTTTTTACTTTGAAGGCCACCGTCGATAATGTGGTGCGCCCTAAAGTAGGCTTCAATGTCTCGGGTTAATAAAAAGGTATCCCTACCCAAAGCTCTCAATGCATAAGGTCCGGTATTACCACCCAAACGGTGACCATGCTTTTTAAGATAAGCCCATAAACCAATCAAATTGTCATCTGGCCAATTAGCCAAAAACTCACTGAAGCTATGACCGTTTTGTTGCTCTTCAAAGATCATTTGTGCGTTAGTTTTAATGGTTTTTACTTTGTTAAAGTTACGGATGATTTTGGGATCTGCTGCTTTTCGCTCCATCATTTCTTCTGGCATCATTAAAACCTTGGTGATGTCGAAGTTAAAGAAGCTTTCTTCAAAATTAGGCCATTTGTTTTCTACTACTCGCCAAACAAAGCCCGATTGAAAAACTTTCTTGGTGAAAGCCGATAAAATACGATCATCACTGAGTGATGTTAATGTTTGATGATCACTTTCATTACCTAACAAATGATGTAGTGCTTTTTTGCCGCCTTTTCGATCGGCGGCACGTTGATACAAGCTATTGAAAGATTCTAATACCGCTTTGCCATCAATTCTTCTATCCATAATAATTACCCTTCAATGCCACAGTGGCGAAGTAATGCGGCTATTGCCGGCTCTCGGCCTCTAAAAGCTTTAAATAATTGACTTGGCTCTTCACTGCCGCCTTTTTCAAGAATATTAATTAAGAAGTCATTGCCAACACTTTTGTCAAAAATACCTTGTTCTTCAAAACGAGAAAAGGCATCAGCAGATAATACTTCTGCCCATTTATAGCTGTAATAACCTGCGGCATAGCCACCACCAAAAATATGACCAAAACCATGTTGAAAACGATTGAAGTCTGGCGCTTTTATCACGGCATACTGCTGGCGTACATAATTGAGTACTTGCTGAATATGGGTACTGTTATCATCTGCATTGGGGTTATAAGTCGCATGCATTTTAAAATCAAAAATACTGAATTCTATTTGACGTAACATTTGCATGGCCGACTGAAAGTTTTTTGCTGCCAGCATTTTATCTAACATTGCCTTTGGTAAAGGCTCTGAGGTTTCAAAGTGACCTGAAATAAAACTCAGTGCTTCTGGTTGCCAACACCAATTTTCTAGAAACTGGCTCGGTAGTTCCACTGCATCCCAAGGTACGCCGTTAATACCAGCAACACCACTGACATTAATTTGCGTTAGCATATGATGAATACCATGACCAAACTCATGAAACAAAGTAACCACTTCGTTGTGGGTGAATAATGCCGGTTTGTCGCCAACAGGGCCATTAAAATTGCAAGTTAAGTAAGCAACAGGTAATTGTATTTCACCGGTACTGAGTTCTCGACGGCCAACACAGTCATCCATCCATGCGCCGCCCCTTTTTTTATCTCGGGCATATAAATCTAAATAGAAACTGCCACGCTGGTCATTGTTAATATCAAAAACATCATAGAATTTAACATCCTTGTGCCAAGTATCAATATCGTCACGCTGCTTTATTGTTAAGCCAAATAAGCGATTAACGACTTCAAATAAGCCGGCAACTACCTTACTCTCAGGAAAGTATGGACGTAGCTCTTCATCTGAAATTGAATAACGCTGCTGTTTCAGTTTTTCTGAGTAATAAGGCAAGTCCCAAGCTTGTAGGTTGGTTTGCTGGTATTCACTTTTAGCAAAATCCGTTAACTCTTGAAAATCTTGCTCTCCTTGGTGTTTCGATTTAATCGCTAAGCCTTCTAAAAAATTTAAAACTTCATCTGTGGACGATGCCATTTTGGTCGCTAGAGACTTTTCTGCAAAACTTTCAAAATCTAGTAATAGCGCCAATTCATGACGAAGGCTTAATAATTCATCCATAATACTGCTGTTATCAAATTCGCCGGCATTAGGACCTTGCTCAGAAGCGCGAGTAACAAAAGCACGATGAAGTTCTTCACGTAATTGTTGATTATCACAATACATTAAAACCGGTAAGTAGCTTGGCATATCAAGGGTGAATAAATAGCCTTGCTGTTTTTTACTTGCCGCGAGCGATTGGGCTGCTTCTTTAGCACTTTCAGGTAAACCGGTTAATTGACTTTCATCAGTAATGGTCACGGTAAAAGCTTGTGTTGCATCAAGGACATTATTGCCAAAAGTAGAGCTTAACTCAGATAACCGAGTAACAATTTCACCGTAACGTTTTTTATCTTTGTCGTTTAGTGCGATGCCAGATAATTTAAAATCACGTAAGGCATTTTTAATGACCTTTTTTTGGGCAATGCTTAGCGTTTGGTATTCATCGCTGTTGCTTAACTGCTGATAGGCGAGAAATAACGCTTGGTTTTGGCCCACAAAGGTACTGTATTCAGATAATAGCGGCAGGCATGTTTCATAAGCTTGACGTAATTCATCACTACTGATTACTGAATTCATATGTGAAACAGGCGACCATAACTTTGCCAAGGCATCATCACTTTCATCCAGTGGCACAACTAAGTTCTGCCAAGTAAAGTCTTGATTATTATCTAGTACGTTAGCAAGCGTTTTTTTACAGTCACTGATGGCTTGCTCAATTGTTTCTTTTATTTGTTCGGGTTTTATTTGAGAAAACTGGGGTAAAATTTGAGTCGAAATTGGTGCTGATGAATGGGTCATAATAATCATTAAATGAGAAACAGTGTTATAGATGTAATAACAGATCAGCCATTATTCAAGGTCTTAGTGTGAAATGATTGGTTAATTAAATTTTTTATCAACAGTAATGTTAATGTATTGTATGAAGTGTAAACAGCATATGTCGGTAAAGTACCTGAAATATCAATACTTAGGCCTCAAAGGTTTTTCATTTGCATATGTCTCAAAGAGTCATTAAATTAACAAAAAGTTATCATACCTTTTGTCCTATTTCTTATTTATTGTTAGTGAATTTAGTAGTTATGCTTAAGTATTTACACCCTATCCCGATAAAATTGCTCGCGGCTTTGCTTATCCTTTTAGTCATGCCTGCAAGTTTTGCTAAAATGAATAATTTGACGCTAAGCTCTTTGTCAGTAAAGGATGGTTTATCTCAAGGGACTATAAACGCAGTTATTGAAGATGATGCTGGCTTTATTTGGTTAGCAACTTCCAGTGGCATTAACATTTATGATGGTAATGTTATCAGACCATTTCTTGGTCCAAAGGACGTATTTAAAGATAAGAAAATTAACAATTTAATAAAAGATAACCAAGGACTCATTTGGATTAGCTCAGGTACAAATACACTATATACTTATGATCCAAAGACTGGGGATTATCAATTAATATTGTCAAAAATAGCTGAGAATAAAGACTACTCTATTAGTCATGTTTTAATTGGTGACCAGGGTAATATTTGGATTTTAACTTCAAAGTCACTCGATTTATATAATAAGAATACCGGAGAGTATCAGGAGTTTATCAATTTTGAAGATCAGTTACCTAATCGAGAATTAATGTACCAGATGAGTCAATATGACGGTGTACTTTATTTAAGTTCTCGTATTGGCGTTTTTGCTATTAATAAAGCATCGAAACAGTGGAAGAAACTACCCAAAATTGAGTATGACAATACCAATGTTAAAACCTTTAATCCTGCGAGCTCTTCTGTTGTTTATACCTTGCATGCCAGCAGTCGTCTTTTATATATAGGGACAGCGGATGGTTTCTTTACCATAGACACCTCAGAGATTAAAGCTTATATAGTTGACAAGAAAGTATTGAATGACTATCAATTACTCATTGAAAATACCGCGACTAGGCGGTTATTTTCCGATGATAAATTGCTGTATATCGCTACAGATAAAGGTTTATTTACGGCAAATTTAATAGACAATTCAATTGAGTTTATTTTGGGTTTTAGCGATTATTATGATGATATCACCGATAATAAAATTCAAGCTATCATAAAAGATCGAGACGGTACCCTTTGGTTAGGTTCACCAGCTAAAGGAGTTTATCTTTGGAATCCTAAAAGAGAACTGTTTACAAATTACCGTTATAAAAGTAAGAGCTCAGCAAGTTTGAGCTATAACGCAGTCTGGAGTACTTTTTCTAATCCCGAAAATGAAAATTTATTATGGATAGGCACTTCCAACGGCTTGAATGCCATTGACTTGAAGCAAAATAAAGTTACTCAGTATATGGTTAATACCGATAGCAAAAGTATTTATACCCAGAGTTATATCTATATTATTCAAACATTAAATGAACAACAATTACTTATATCTACCCCAAAAGGTGTACGGTTGTTCGATATTGTTCAACAGCAATATATTAAGCTACCTTTTAGCCCGATGATAAATGATTTATTAGCATTTAATCAATATTACATTTCCATGGTGAATGATTATTTGTGGTTGGCCAATGAAAAAGGTTTTTACCGCATTAACATTAAAACTCAGTACATTGAAAGATTAGAGGCCCTGAATACGCAGTTTCCAAATGGTAGTGGCTTGAGAATGCTAGATTTTTTACCTGGTAATGATGCAGCCATATTTACTAGCAATAATGCCTTGTGGAGTTATGATCATAAAAAGAAGCATTTAAAACAGATTTACCAACAGCCCAATATATTAAAAGAAGAAGTTTTAGACATCAGTAACTGGGCTATTGATGGTCAAAATATTCTTTGGTTAAGCTTTTCAACTAAAGGAATTGTTGGTTTAGCACTTGATACCTTTGAGGCTAAATACTTTTATAATCATGCCAATTCGATTATAGATGATAACGTTTATGGTTTGATGACCGATATTGACGGGGATGTTTGGTTTTCTAGCCATAATGGTTTGTATATGTTGGACGATGAAAGCCATCATATCAGCCATTATTCAACAGAAAATGGTTTAGGCGCGACAGAATTTAATTCCCGTGCGTATGCTAAGATAAATGATGATCTTTTTGCTTATGGCTCTATGGAAGGGGTAAGTATATTCTCTCCTTCCCAATTAAAAAATGCCTATAGCGAGGAAAATTTTAAAGTTCAAATAAGTAAAGTCAATATATTATCTCGGCACTTAATAACCCCTTTGATAATAGCTAATGATACCGTTTTTAATTTAAATTATAACGATGTTGGCATTCGGGTCGATTATTCAACTTTTTCATTTCTCTCTGATGATAAAATTGAATATGATTTCCGATTGACGGGTGAAACTAATCTGGTTTATCCACCCAGTAAAGAAAGTTACATTACCTTTGCAAGCCTTCCCTCTGGAGATACAAGTCTAACTGCTCGGGCGAAATCACCCAAAACAGGGCATTATTCAGCGCCGATAATACTTCACTTTAAAGTAAGTTATGCTCCATGGCGTTCGCCAATGGCATTTACCTTATATGCGGTTATAGCGGCCCTAATGTTCATGTTGTGGTATAGGTATCGTCAAGTACAACGACAATTACTATTAGATGTTCATGAACAGGTTAAATATCGTGAAAAGCGTCTACAGCTTGCGCTAACTGGCAGTAATTTAGAGGTTTGGGATTGGCAATCAGATGATGATTTGATATTTGGTAAGCGCATTACTTTGGATCTTGGCTACAAAAATGAAGCTTTATTTTATAGTTTTAATAACCATGTAAAATTAATTCATCCCGATGACAGAGAAAACTTTTTAACTCTGTGGCAGCTCTTTATTGCTAATGCCAATTTAGAGGATAACTTTTCGTGCTCCTATCGATTAAAAACGGTTGATGGTCAATGGCTTTGGTATAAAGATTTGGCAAAAATTGTTGCGATAGACAGTGAGGGTAAACCGAGCCGAGTTACCGGTTCTTATACTAATATTACCGAATCACGAGCAAATGAAGAACGCGCTCAATTTTATGGCGATGCTTTTAAACAAACCCAAGATTGGGTATTAATTATTGATGAAAAAATAAGCCGTGTTACTGCCAATCACTCCATGCGAAGAGTTTTTGGTTGGACTGATGAGGTTTTCGCCTTTGACGCAAATATTTTAGGGGTAGGAGAGAAAAGACAAGCATTTTACCAACATTTACTTTTATCATTAAAAGTAGGCGAGCATTGGTCTGGTGAAGAGTTAATTACCACCGCAAATAATGAACAACACCATGTGGTGGTTAATATCAGTGCCGCAAGAAACTCAGTAACCAATAATATCCACTACATTTGCATTTTTACAGACATTAGTGCACAAAAAAGTGCTGAAAATGAACTTAGGTTTTTAGCCAATTATGACTACTTAACCGGTTTACCTAATCGTTCGTTACTATTAGAGCGTATCCAACATGCGATTAACCACGCTAAACGTCATAAGAATTTAATTGCTTTGTTCTTTATTGACCTCGACCGTTTCAAGCAGGTCAATGATTCTCTAGGTCATGATTATGGCGATTTGCTACTAAAAGAGATTACTAAACGTTTATTACTGGTATTGCGTACAGAAGACACGGTTGCCCGGATTGGTGGTGATGAATTTGTTATTTTACTTGAGTCATTCAACACTAATCAGTTAGGAACAATTGCTCAAAAAATAATTGCATCGATTGAAGAACCGGTCCAACTTAAAAATAATAAAGTGAGTGTTGGCGCGAGTATTGGCATCGCCCTTTATCCGGAAGATGCTGTTAATTCTGAAAAATTATTACGTAATGCCGATATGGCTATGTATCATGCTAAACAGTTAGGACGTAATAACTTTCAATTCTTTACCGATGAAATGAACTTCAAAGCGAAAGAACGCTTAAGTCAAGAATCCAAAATTAAGCAAGCGGTAAAAAATAACGAATTTATTAATTACTACCAACCTATTGTTAACGCTCATACAGGTAAGGCCGTTGGTTTTGAATTATTAATGCGTTGGAAAAGCCCTGAAGGAATGATTCCACCTGATCAGTTTATTCCTTTGTCAGAAGAGCTTGGTTTAATCATTGAAATGACAGAGTCAGCCTTAGATAGAGGTCTCAGAGTTTTAAAACAATGGTGTAAAGTACGTGAAGGATTATATTTATCAGTAAATTTAGCCGCCCAACACTTTGCTAAAGATTCTCTCGTTCCTTACATAGAGCGTTTATTACATTCACATCACTTACCTGCGAGTTCATTAAGAATTGAAGTTACAGAAAGTGCTTTACTAAGTGAACCCGAAAAATCTATTCAAACAATGTGCGCTTTATCAAAGCTTGGTGTAAGTTTGGCGCTGGATGATTTTGGCACCGGATTTTCTTCACTTTCTTATTTGAAACAATTACCTTTAGATATTATAAAAGTTGACCGAAGTTTTGTTGAAGGTATTGGAAAAAATAAAGCTGATGAAGCGATTGTTGATACCACGTTAGTATTAGCTAAACGGCTCAATATGTATTGTATCGCTGAAGGAGTAGAGACCAAAGAGCAATTGAGATATTTAGTGGCTAAAAATTGCCATTACATTCAAGGATATTTGTATTCCAAGCCCCTGCCAGGATTAGATGTGATGAAAATGTTAATGATTAATGAAACAGATTTAATTGTTACTCGTCCTTGTAGTGAGGTTGTTGTACCATCAACTGAGCTTGAAAATAACAAATAATGCCCACATAGTATGTATTATATTTTTGGCGTATTTCAGCAATTATGAGGTTTTATTCATGACACAAACAATAGCAGCACATTTTGACTTTCTGGCCATTGGTGCCGGCAGTGGTGGTATAGCTTCGGCGAATCGAGCAGCGAAACACGGACAAAAAGCTGCAGTAATTGAAGCAAAAGTTATTGGTGGCACTTGTGTTAATGTTGGTTGTGTTCCTAAAAAAGCGATGTGGTATGCCGGACAAATTTCTGATGCCCTGCGCTATGCCGCAGATTATGGTTTTAAAGCACCATTACAATCATTTGATTGGGCGACGCTAGTTAAAAATCGTGAGGCCTATATTGAGCGTATTCATGGTGCGTATCAGCGAGGGTTTGATAGCAACGGTGTAACGGTAATTGACGGTTTTGCAAAATTTGTTAATAAAAATACCGTTGAAGTTAATGGTAAGTTTTATAGTGCAGATCATATTGTTATCGCCACCGGAGGTCGTCCGCAAATTCCCACTATTGAGGGGGCGGAATTTGGCATCGACTCAGATGGATTTTTTGCTTTAACCGAACAGCCTGAATCGGTTGCTGTAGTCGGCGCAGGTTATATTGCCGTTGAATTGGCCGGTGTATTTCATGCACTTGGCAGTAAAACCAGTTTAGTTGTACGTAACGAAAAGCCATTACGTAGTTTCGATGATATGTTAAGTAATACCCTTGTTGAGCAAATGGAACGACATGGGCCAACTCTGCATAATCATAGTACGCCAGAGCGCATCGAAAAATTAACCGATGGCCGTTTAGTGATTCACCTAACAAACGGCAAATCACTTGATCCTGTTCATACTTTGGTTTGGGCAATTGGCCGAGAGCCAGCGACTGATAAAATTAACTTGTCATCAGCTGGCGTTGAGCTTAATAGCCGAGGTTTTATTTCCACTGACAAGTACCAAAATACTAACGTTGAAGGTATTTATGCGGTAGGTGATAATACCGGTCGAGCACAGTTAACTCCCGTTGCTGTTGCTGCAGGTCGCCGTTTAGCCGAGCGTTTATTTAACAATAAACCCGATGAGCACCTAGATTATTCAACTATAGCCACTGTGGTGTTTAGTCACCCTGTTATCGGTACTGTCGGCTTGACAGAAAAAGAAGCAGTTGAACAATACGGTGAAGATAATATATGCGTTTATACTTCTCAGTTTACCGCTTTATATCAAGCGATCACTATAGACTATCGTGAGCCAACACGAATGAAATTAGTTTGTACCGGTGCAGATGAAAAAATAGTTGGTATTCACAGTATTGGCTTTGGCAGTGACGAGTTATTGCAAGGCTTTGCCGTGGCAATGAAAATGGGCGCCACTAAAGCTGATTTTGATAATACTATTGCTATTCATCCAACGTCGGCTGAAGAGTTTGTTACTATGTAGTTTTGGGTCTGGAAATTGAAAACACAATAGTTGTAATTTCTGGAGGTTAAATGCAAGAGCACGGTTCATTTGAAATTGAAGTTACGGGTCAAACAATTCGAGTTAAATTGTTTGACCAGTGGAATTATGAAACTACAATTCGTTTTTGTCATGAAGTTAAATTAATAGCCCTCACAATATCAGATAAACCCTGGGCTTGTTTAGTTGATTTGTTAGACTGGGAGTTGGGGACACCAGATATTTGGGCACCATTGGAAGACGCAAATATTTGGTCTAGTAATCATAACCAAAAATATGAAGCTAGTGTTTCTAAATTAGCAGTTCACAAGCATCTGATGAAAAAAAGTGATGAAACATTTATTGGCGTGCAAACAAATGCTTTTGATAATATTCCAGATGCTTTAGCTTGGTTGGAGGAAGTTGGCATAAGAACAACTAACCTTAATGATTAAAGAGAATTCAAATTCATATTATCTGAAACTGTTAACATGAAATTATATTTATAAAATGTTTTGATACGAGCAATAAATAAATATCTTCGAGTTATCGGCACTCACTTTCTGTGTTATTTTTCTTTTTAAGTTAACAATTCATCATCGTTTCAGAACATTCGTTTAAAGTTAGGTTAATTATTCTATTAGCCTGTATTAACCCATTTCTTCTATTCACAATACTTTATATATTCTTGTTAAATTTACATTTCTTGCCTAGGCTATTAATTACACTTTGCTTAGCATATTCGCAGGAATAAAATGTCTATTGAGAAACAGCAAGAGTTACAAAAAAAAGTATCGTTAAGTTTTATTACGCTATGTTTGTGTTTAGCCATTGCGCTCATTTATGGCCAAGCAGGTGAGGGTAGTCTGATGGTGACAGGTGTTATCAGTGTGCTTTCTATTGCAGCCGCTATTTTCTTACATCAATGCCAGCAACAATTAGATCAACTGTTCATCCAACAAGCCGATACAGTGAGTAAAACCCAACAAAGCAATTCCCAAGATAGTATACATGTTGAACAATACCTTGATTTAGCCTATCAAATCATCGAAGTGTGGGCTGGACAAACCGACTTAGCGCGTGGTCAGGGCGATGAAAATATTAATAAGCTTGCAAATGATTTTGCACAAATAAAAGAACAATTATCTGAAGCCATTGAAACATCACGAGCCACTTCTGGTGAAATGAGTGGTGATAATGGCCTTACTCATATTATTAGCCAATCTGAAAATTCACTTAATGGCATTATTAAATCGCTACACGATGCCATGGTAGGGCGAGATCAAATACTCAGTGAAATAAATAGTTTGTCAGCCATTGCCGAAGAGTTATCTAAAATGGGGGATGAAGTGGCGGGCATTGCTTCACAAACTAATTTACTCGCCCTTAATGCCGCAATTGAAGCCGCCCGAGCAGGAGAGGCAGGCAGAGGATTTGCGGTAGTAGCTGACGAGGTTAGAACACTTTCAACTCGTTCTGGTGAAACGGGATCACGTATTACTAAAACGATAGAACAAGTGAACGCTACTCTGCAAAATACCCTAACTAAAACTCAAGAGTTTACAGACCATGATGCTTCTTTAATCCATGCAGCGGAAGAGACTATCAAACAAGTTATTGAAAATTACAGCGAAGCAGGTGAAAAAATCATCCTTAGTGCCAATCAGCTTGAACAAGAAAATACGACAGTGCAGTTAGCAATAGATGAGGTTTTAGTTTCACTACAGTTTCAAGACCGTGTTAGCCAAATTCTAGGTCATGTCTTTGATGATATGAATAAACTCGCGCCAAACTACCATCAGTGTCAACAAGCTTTAAGTAACGGCGAAACAATCACACCTGTCGATATCACTCAGTGGCTTGATAACATAAAACAAACTTATACTACCCTTGAGCAAGTTGCTGCCCATGATGGCAAGGGTCAAAAGCAAAGCAGTAATGAAGATGAAATCACCTTTTTTTAAGTGATTAAATTATCAGCAATTCAAATGAGCAAATATAAAAATTTGAACTATGCTTTTAAGTAATTAAAAAATAAAATTAATTAATTTTATCAAAAAAATCATATTCTAATAATTAAAAAAAGTGGCTGTAATTCAATGAGTAAAACTATTTTAATCGTAGATGATTCCGCAAGTATAAGGCAAGTTGTATCAATCACTCTTAAGGGGGCAGGATATGAGGTGATTGAAGCTGTTGATGGTAAAGATGGCTTGAGTAAATTAGATGGTAAAAGAGTTCACTTAATTATATCCGATGTCAACATGCCAAATATGGGCGGTATCGAGATGGTCAAAGCGATAAAACAGCTTCCTTCCTATAAATTTACGCCAATAATTATGTTAACGACTGAAGCCTCAGATGATATGAAAGCCCAAGGGAAATCGATAGGAGCCAAAGCTTGGATGGTTAAACCATTTAAACCTGAGCAAATGTTGCAAGCTGTTAGCATGTTAACTTAAGCAGCGAAGGACAGAATATGGCGGAAATAAAAATCACCCAAAAGCGCAATAACAGCACTGAGATCATCATTAGTGGTGAGCTCACAATATACTGTGCAGTGGATTTTTATCAGCAACATATAAAAGCAATAAAACTTAAACCTCTCACCATACTATACCTGTCAGACATAGATGAAGTTGATACTGCAGGAGTACAACTACTCATTATGTTATTCAAAGAAATAAGTCGTCAACAAAGCCAATGTCAAATAAATTCAATCAGTCGTGCTTTACAAGATTACAGCAATATATTTCGTCTTGATCATTACTTTACACTTCATGGAAGTGATAACGAACCGACAACTGAAATAAGCTCAGAAGGGCAATTATGATGAGCTTAGATGCGGCGTTGCAGACTTTTTATGTTGAAGCTCAAGAGCATTTAGAATCGATGGAAAATGCGTTTTTACAAATGGATGATGGCGATATAACCAAGGATATACTCAATGATATATTTCGTTCTGCTCATACCATTAAAGGCTCTGCAGGCATCTTTGGTTTAGATCATATCGTTAACTTTACCCATGTGGTAGAAAATGTTTTAGACCGAGCAAGAGAAAATGAAATCACTTTAGGTAAAAGCTTACTTGATATTCTCTTTAGCTGCAGAGACCACATGCAAAGTTTAGTGGGAGTCACTTTAGAGGAATTTCAACAGCAAGATGAATTGCAAAAAGTAGGCATCACTTTATTACAAACCTTAATTCCTTGGTCCAATGAAGCCCCTTCAGATAATGAAGAAAGCGTCGATGAAGCAGCTGGAAATGTGCAAAATTCAGTGTCTGATATGGCTAATGTTGCAGAGTCAACAGAAGAGTTGTCTGATAAGACCAACGGTAAATATTGGCATATCTCATTGCGTTTATCGGCTGATTGCTTAAGAAATGGCATGGATCCTTTGTCTTTTATCAAGTTTTTAGCAAGCTTAGGTGAAATAAAACATATAGAAAGTATTACCGATAACTTCCCGCAAGCGGCTGACTTTGATGCTGAAAACCTTTATTTTGCCTATGAAATAGCTTTACAGTCTGAAGCAGATCTAGAAACAATTGAAAATACTTTTATGTTTGTTCAGGATGACTCAAGCATTGAAATATTACCCCCTAGTGCAAAAATCGAAGATTACCTCGCTCTGATTGATAAATTACCAGAAGAAAATCGAAGGCTCGGGGAGATTCTGGTTAAATGTGGCTCGTTAACAAAACAATCGCTTGAACAAGCACTGATGGTTCAAACAAGAGACTCTATCATTGGTGATAAGCAAGGAGAAAACGGCAATAAAAAATTAGGAGAGGTATTAACCGAACACCATAAAGTCCCGGAACAAGTAATTAATGCAGCACTATCAAAACAGCAGAAAAACCAAAAGACAAATACGGAAGGTAAACAAATTCGCATTGATGCTAGTCGTTTAGATCTGCTCATTAATTTAATTGGTGAGCTTGTTATTAATCAGCAACGTATAGAGTTGTTATCAAAAAACAGCAAAAATCCTGCCTTAATTGAAGCCGTGGATGATTTTGATGATTTTACTAATCAAATTCGAGATGCTGCACTAAGTTTAAGAATGGTTGCGATTGGTGGTACTTTTCAACGCTTTAAACGACTGGTAAGGGATACTGCTAAAGAGCTAGGTAAAGAAATTGAACTTATTATCGAAGGTGGTGATACTGAGTTAGACCGCTTAATGGTAGAAAAGCTTGGTGATCCACTTACCCATATAATTAGAAATGCCATGGATCATGGGCTTGAGAGCGTTGAAGATCGTAACGCTGCGGGCAAACCCTCTAAAGGACAATTAAAACTTGCTGCTTACCATGAGGCCGGTCATATAGTTATTGCGATTAGTGATGATGGAAATGGTATTAACAAGGCTAGAGTTAAAGCCAAGGCAATCGAAAAAGGCATTATCAACGCTGATATGCAATTAACTGATAATGAACTCAATCATCTCATTTTTCATCCTGGATTTTCAACCGCAGAAACCGTAACCAATTTATCTGGTCGTGGTGTGGGAATGGACGTGGTGAAACGTAATGTTGAGGCTTTACAAGGCAATATTGAAATCAAATCAATAGAAGGGCAAGGGTCGTTGTTTAAAATTCGACTACCACTAACCTTAGCTATTATTGATGGTTTTCATGTAGAAGCTCAAAATACACATTTTATTATTCCACAGGCAACTATCATCGAGTGTATAGATTTGGACAATCATCAAGATGTTAAAGGTCGGCACTGTATTAATTTACGTGGCGACATGATTCCTTATTTAAATATGTCAGAAATATTTAATCTTTCATCAACCACTAAAACATTCGATTCTGAAAAAAACACCAATGAAAACAAGCAACAAAAAGTGCGGAATGAACTTGTTATTGTACAGTTTGGTGGTGATAGAGCAGGGATAGCCGTTGATAAACTTAATGGTGAAATTCAAACCGTAGTAAAACCATTAGGGCCAATATTTAAGGCACTTAAAGGCATTGGTGGCTCAAGTTTATTAGGTAATGGTGAAATTGCTTTTATTTTAGATATACCACAACTTATCGGCTTAGCCATTGGCAGTGAAGTTGCGGGTACAAGTGAAATTACTAGCATAAGCAAAGAAGTAGATTAAGTGAAAATAATTGAAAAGTACTGAGTATAAATATGAATACTTTTGAAGAGAAAAACACAGAAAAACAGACCATCAATGAAACACAGCAGTTTTTAACTTTCACCATTGCTGACGAACACTTTGGTATGGAGTTACACCAAACCAGAGAGATTATTGAATATGCTGGCATCACAAAAGTACCATTAATGCCGCAATTTATTACCGGTGTTATTAATTTACGTGGTGAAGTTGTTCCTGTTATTGACTTGAGTGTTCGTTTGGGTAGAGAGCCGATCACCATTCACAAAAGAACCTGTGTGATTGTAATTGAATTAAACAGTTCTGAGCAGAACTGTGTTTTAGGTTTGTTAGCTGATGCAGTAAATGAAGTCATAGATATTTGTGCGATGGACATTGAAGATGCCCCCGCATTTGGCGCAAAAATACGTGCAGAATTTATTCAAGGCATAGCCAAAAAAGATGATGACTTTATTGTACTTTTAGACGCTGAAAAAACCCTGTCGCCAAGAGAGTTAGCCCATTTAGTTGAAGCAGAATTACAATAGAGCTTATTGACTAAATACACGTATTAACGAGGAAAAAACCATGTTAGAAAAAATAAGCTTGAAGGCAAAAATTTTATTTCTAGGTTTGCTGGTTACATTAGCATTGTTGTTATTGGGCTGGTCATCAATTAATAAATTTTCAGAATTTCATGAGTCTGTTGAGCATGATTTTAAGCAAGTCAGTCAAAATATCGAAATATTATCTGATATTACCAATGCTCATGTGCTCTTTAAAATTCAGGTACAAGAGTGGAAAAATGTTCTAATCCGTGGCAATGATGAAAAACAATTTGATAAATACAGTACTCGTTTCCAAGAAAATTCAGACAAAGTACAAGCACTACTTGCCAACGCCATAGAGAAATCAATAGCATTAAATAAAAGTGTGAAAAAACTTGAAGCAGTTAAGATTGAACATGGCAATTTAAAAACGGCGTATGTATTGGCTTTAAACAACTTTGATAAACAAGACAAGTTAACGGGTAAAAAAGTTGATAAAAGTGTCAGTGGTGTTGATAGACCCGCTAGTAAAGGCATGACCGATCTGGCAGAGGAAGCAGAAAAAGATTTCAGAGCTATTATCAACGAAACCATAGTATCCATGGATACACAATTTGATAATACTAAGTCATCACTGACCATTTTTGTCATTATCGGCGCTATCGTGGTATTAAGTGTGATGGCGGTAATTTTTTATGACTTATTTAAAACCCTTGGTGGTGAACCTCGTTATGCTGCTCAAGTCTGTAATCAAGTTGCTAATGGTGATTTAAGTATCGACATCGAATTAAAGAGTAATGATAAGGGATCTTTGTTATTTAGTATTACCAATATGAAAAACCAACTAGCGACCATTATTCATGACGTAAGATCATCGTCAGAAGCGCTATCTTCCGCTTCAACTGAAGTAAACTCTACTGCGCAAACTATAGCTAAGGGCGCTTCTGTGCAAGCGGCTAGTGTTGAGGAAACTTCTGCTTCAATGGAGCAAATGTCAGCTTCAATATCACAAAACAATGAAAATGCGGGGATTACTGATGGTATGGCTCAAAAAGCGTCTAAAGAAGCTACATCAGGTGGTGAGGCTGTTGCAGAAACCGTTGAAGCTATGCAAAAAATTGCTGAAAAAATCAGCGTAATTGATGATATCGCCTACCAAACAAATTTACTTGCCCTTAATGCCGCTATTGAAGCCGGCAGAGCTGGAGATCACGGCAAGGGTTTTGCTGTTGTTGCTTCAGAAGTAAGAAAGTTAGCTGAACGTAGCCAAGTAGCCGCACAAGAAATTGGTGAATTAGCGAAAGACAGTGTTAAACGTGCAGACTTTGCCGGTAAAGCGTTAGAAGAAATGGTGCCATCCATCAATAAAACGGCAGACTTAGTACAAGAAATAGCGGCAGCTTCATCAGAGCAGGCTTCTGGTGTGCATCAAATAAATGAAGCTATCGCACAAGTTAATCAAACCATGCAACACAATGCCGCAGCCTCGGAAGAGTTAAGTGCAACCTCTGAAGAAATGAATTCTCAAGCGTTACAACTTCAAGAATCAGTTAATTACTTCACACTAGAAAGCACACCGCTAGAAAAGGCTTCTAAAAGGTATATTAGTGCCAACAAACAAAATACCAATATACGAGAAAATAATAAAAAAGAGGGTCGCTCAACAAACAACTTAAATGAAAATAGTAATAATAGAGATGATGATGATGATAGTTTTGTTGGCTATTAAACTACTGTGAAAATAAATAGTGGGTCAACATACAAAAAAACTAAGGATCATCAATGCAGGGTAGTTTAACAATGAATGAATTAGAAATACTGCCTTCAGAAGAAGTGTTTATTCTTTTTCAAAAGCTCGTACATAGTAAGTTAGGTATTCATTTAGCAAAACAAAAACGAATGATGTTAGGGCATAGATTATTTAAACGAGTTAAATATATAAAAGCGTCAGGGTTTTCTGATTACTTTCGTTATATTAATAAACCAGAGAATACTAACGAGTTAGAAATTGCTCTTGAATTGATGACAACTAACGAAACTTTTTTCTTTCGTGAACATAAACATTTTGATTACATGGTTGATACCCTTCTGCCGAAAATAAAGCCGAATAAAGAGTTTAAGGTTTGGTGTGCAGCAAGTTCTAGCGGTGAGGAGCCATACAGTATTGCCATGGTTTTAAATGAACATTGCCATACTCCATGGTCTGTAATCGCATCTGATGTCAATAAATCGGTATTAAATCATGCCCGCAAGGGAATTTATGTCGATGACAGGGCTAAATTATTACCGGATAGCTATAAAAAGCAATATTGCACTAAAGGCATTAAAGAGTTCGAAGGCTATATGAGGGTAAAACCAGAACTTAGAAAGCGCGTTGATTTTTTTTGTTTCAATTTACTTGATGATATGGCTGCCCTTGGCAAGTTTGATCTGATTTTTATTCGTAATGTGATGATTTATTTTGATGACAATACTCGGCAAAAAATTATAAGTGGATTGCAGCACTGCTTGAACGAAGATGGCCATTTATTTATTAGCCACTCAGAGACTTTACATGGCTTAGAACATAATTTCGAATTAAAACAACCAGCAATTTATCGCCACCTAAAGTAGTAACGGTCTAGAGAAAAGATAATGAAGAGGAAGCAGCAGTTAATTCATTTGCAACCTGGAGAAATATATTTCTCTAAAACCAATGGACAAGTAAATGAAGTAGCCAAAATCAGAACGATTTTAGGCTCTTGTGTTTCAATAACGGTTTGGCACCCAACATTACTTATTGGCGGTATGTGCCACTATTTATTAGCTCAACAAAGTAGATCCACGTTAACGAGTAAAGTACTTAAGCAATATCGTTACGGTGATAGGGCACTAGATTTTTTATTGATAAAAATGTCATTAATTCAACCAATAAATAACTTTGAATTAGGGGTGTTTGGTGGTGGTTGTATGTACGATAGATCAGTTTCCCCCAGTATCGGTGAAATAAATGTTGCTTTTGCTCATGCTTGGGCGAAAAGAAATAAGTTAGCATTTACACAAGAAGATACGCTAGGAAATCTAGGGCGAAATCTTAAATTAGATTTAGTTAATGGCAATATTGAATTAAGTAAATACCCAATAGAACAAGAGGATCTGTAATTGGCTATCAATGTAATTATTATCGATGACTCTGCGGTGGTACGGCAGGTTATTTCCCAAATACTGAATGATTCGACTGAAATCAACGTATACGCTGTCGCCAATGATCCTATTTTTGCCTATACAAAGATGCTAAAACAATGGCCTGATGTCATTATTTTAGATATTGAAATGCCTCGTATGGACGGAATTACTTTTTTAAAGAAAATTATGGCAGAACGTCCTACTCCCGTTATTATTTGCTCTTCATTGGCCGAAAAAGGCGCCAAACTTTCATTACAGGCATTAGCCGCAGGTGCATTTGATATTATTACTAAACCACAAATGGGCTTGAAAGGCTTTCTTGAAGGGGTAGCAAAAGATATTAAAAATGTTGTGAAGGCGGCAGCAAAAACAAAAGTTTATAGAAATACCAGTGATACTGATACACAACAAAAAACTCTGCAGACAGAAAAGGTTGAACAACAAAAAAATGATGTTGTTAAAAATGATACCGACTTAGCTGCAATCGCTTTAACTACTGATAGAGTAGTCGCAATCGGTTCTTCAACTGGGGGTACAATTGCCTTAGAAAAGATACTGACTAAGTTACCAAGAACAAGTCCAGGTATTGTGATAGTACAGCATATGCCTGAAAAATTTACCAAAGCTTTCGCTGATAGACTAAACTCACTATGTGAGCTTGATATTTTTGAAGCAAGCTCCGGAGATAGAGTTATTCCTGGTCGCGTTTTAATTGCTCCAGGTGGTAAGCATTTACAAGTAAAACGCTCTGGTGCGCAATATATTGCCATCGTATCTGAAGGACCAGCAGTCAATAGACACTGTCCTTCTGTTGATGTATTGTTTAAATCATTAGCAAAAAGCGCTAAACAAAACTCTACCGGCATTTTATTAACGGGTATGGGTAATGATGGCGCGCAAGGCTTGTTAGCGATGAAGCAATCAGGCAGTAAAACCATTGCTCAAAATGAAAGTTCTAGTGTTGTTTTTGGCATGCCCAAAGAAGCCATTAAGCTTGGTGCTGCCGACAGGATTGTTGACTTAAGTGACATTGCCGCATTAGTAGTATAATAACTAGATGATAAATTATAAAATTAAGATAACAGGCGATGAAAAATTCACAAAAAACTCAATCAATGAGTTGATTGTAATCATCAAATAAGCCGGGCCCTTTATGCAAACATTGAAAGTACTTGTTGTTGACGATAGTGATGTACAACGAAACCATGTGATGAATATGTGCATTGAGCATGGCTTGTCGCAAGTTATCGGGGCTACTGATGGTGCTCATGCTGTTGAAAAATTAAAAGAAGAATGTTTCGACCTAGTTTTTATCGATTTAGAAATGCCGGTAATGGACGGTGTTACTTTGGTTCGAAAGATAGCGAAAGAAAAACTTGCCCAAGCCGTTATTATTTTAAGTTCAAAAGATCCCTCACTTATATCAAGCATTGGCACAATGGCCGAATCGGATGGTTTAAATGTGCTAGGGACTTTTCAAAAACCAATGCAAGGGAATGATCTTCTGTCCAGCATTAAACGCCTATCCCAGAATATTAAAAAGGAAGAACAACATAAAATTTATAACCGTATTGATTCAAGTGATTTATTAGCAGGGATAAAAGAAAAACAAATAACGCTCTTTTATCAACCCAAATTAACTTGCAAAGGTTTGTTATTAAAGGGTGTTGAAGCACTAGCACGTTGGCAACACCCAACACTAGGGTTTGTTTCACCTGTTGAGTTTATTACTGCAGCTGAACAATTTGGTATTATCTCTGAATTAACTCACTACCTGTTTGATATTGCACTTAAACAAAAAGTACAATGGCGCGATCACGGTATTAACTTTCATCTTGCCTTTAACTTATCTCCCTTATCTCTTGCCGATGATGATCTTGCTGATAAAATAGCCCGCCAAGTTGAACGTCATAATATTGAGCCAAAAGAAATTGTCTTAGAGATAACCGAAAATGCGATTTGCGGTGAAATATCGTCGGCAATTGAAACCTTGGCCAAGTTAAGACTAAAAGGCTTTAAACTAGCAATAGATGACTACGGTACTGGCTTTGCCAACGCCCAACAACTCTCCAGAGTGCCAGCAACAGAACTAAAACTTGATAGAGTATTAGTTGATAACGTCGCTACCAGACCACAACAACTTGCCATCTTAAAAAGTACGGTCAATCTTGCCAAAGATTTAGGTTTAAATACCGTAGCTGAAGGTGTCGAGAGTTTTGAAGATTTCCAACAGATACTGAATTTAGGTGTAGATTTGGTACAAGGCTACTATTTTGCTAAACCTATGAATGCAAGTTCATTAGTAAGCTGGTTAAAAAATGATTTAGCTAATATCCGTAATAACCTGCATGATAAACAGACTCAAGAAAGTAACCATTAGGAAGCTGGGATTTTACTCATCTTCTATCTGTTAAATACTTTATGGCATTATCATCAGAAGCTTACCTAACATAGGGAAGACGGTTATCTTATCAATAACGTTGAAATGGAACGGGCTCTTAAGCTATAGACATGAATGACATTTGGGGCGCGAATATTGGTTTTTACTTTAATCAAGCCTCCTTAATTTCAGCTAATTATCACACTAACCGCATTGGTGAAGACTCAAATGCCGTCAGTGCCACTTTCGTAGCTCAATTTTAGTTATTATTAAAGATAAGGAGGAATATATTCCTCCTTATCTCGCTATATTTGTGCTATATCCCAAGTCCATTAAATTTTTCCACTCAGAGTTTTTAGCTTTTTGAGAACAAATATGATTTTTTGTTTATAACACTCTCGTCTTTGTTTCCTGAGCCGCTTTAACCGCACCTTCCATGGTTTCGTTTGCAATCTGTGCCTGTCTCTAAGCCTTTTAACTCTCACTGAGTGGCAAGAAACTTATTGGAATTGGTATCATATAAAACAGTCTAGAAGATATCCCAATGTTCAACGATTTTATTTGTATTGTTATCTACACGCCATAAATCAACGCCGTTCAAGTTGTCATCACCCGAGCCTGAAAAGGTCCAAACCATATCACCTTGAGCTAGACTCAAAAAGATAACTAAATTTCCACTGGTACCACTACTTACAAAGTTTAATAAAGCATTGCTGCCATTAGGCACCCAAAAATTATGTTGAAGATAACTTGGGTCTACTAAGACGGCAATCAAAGCAATATTTTGATTATTGAATAAGTCTAAATAGAATTCAGTAACCATCACTTTATTCTCTTCTTCGATGGCCACATCATTATTAGAAAATGTATCGGTAGGGTATATGTATAAATCACTAAAAACTGAATTACCACTTGCCGTTACTGTATTTGGAGTCATAACCAGATCCCAATGTTCAACTATCAAATCATCCGAAAGCTTGTATAAATCAACTCGTGCGTCGCCAACAAATTCATCTTCAATATTTTCTGAATAATGCCAATGAACGGCAACATAATTACCATCGGCAACGATATGTTTAATAGTTGCCACATGGTTAGGATAATTAGCGTTCATATTATCAAAATATACTTGTTGCCCATTGAGCCCAGGAGTTATAGCAGAGTTATGCTGAATAAAGTTTTCTGCATATAAAGAAGTTACTAATCCGGCATTTGCGCCATTGATTACATCATTATAAATTTGTTTAATAAGAGTGATATTATTTTCTTCACATGCTGTTGATATGCACGGCTGTATACTTAAAACTTCTGGACTTTCTTCTGCTATTTCAGTTTTGGGGCTTGGATCATTATTACTATTATTGCAGGCTGCAATTCCTACGAATAAAAAAACACTTACAAGCTTAACTATCTTCATTTAACTTCCTTAATTTACACTGTTTTGAATTAATGAGTAAAACGTTATATTTTTAATTTCCATCCATTAACAATATTGTGATTTAATACTGCCTATTTTGAAAATGGTGTCGCGATAAATTGATTTCGCATTTAAATTTTGTATTACAGTGCAATACAAAGACATATTTAAAAAATCAAAAAAACATCATTTCTTTATTGTTTTTAAATTCAAGTAGTTACAAGGGTGTATGACAGGGATTTCGAACGGAAAATTTAGCTTTATAGAGTTTGAAGCTATTCCACAGGCAAATATATTAATAAAAAAACAACTTGAAAAGCGCATTGAGCCCAAAGTAATGGCTTTATTAATATTACTAGCAAGCCGGAGTGGCACTGTTGTTACTCGGGGAGAGATTTTAGAAGAGCTATGGCCAAACATCGTTGTTGGTGACGAAGTTATTTCTCAGTTAATCTATTCACTTCGCAATGCTTTAGCAGATGATGCAAAAAATCCAAAATACATAGAAACGATTCCTAAAAGAGGTTATCGATTTATTGCCGAAGTAAAGATTACGGAGACTGAAACAAAGAGTGGCTTGCGGGTAAAACAACACAGTGATGTCTTAGAAATAAAAAGTAAAATAAATTTTAAATTGAAATGGCTATTCAGTAATTTATTTTTATTACTTTTAGCGATAAGTATTTATTGGTTTTATAATAATGCTTATTTACAAAAATCAGTCAGTTCCCGCGCAATTGCCAACATTTTACCTGTTACACAAGATGTTGGCGTAGAAGATGATTTTAGCTTTCATGAAAAGCACAATAAAATGGTCTATGTTCGCTCCCTAGAGCAACAAGTTGATATTTATGTCAAAACACTCGGTACGAATCAGCCACAACAAATTACTAATGATGATTGGGTTGAGTCATCTCCTTTATGGATTGACAGTCGAACGTTGGTTTATATTCGAAAAAAATCGGGTCAGTTTCAAATTATTCGCCAGCTCCTTAACCAAGATATTGAAATTGTTTATGAGTCTAAGAAGGCTATCTTCAATTTGGTAAAAAAAACAAATGAACCAGATGCGGTAACATTTACTGAATTTGACGATTATCAACATAATAGATTATATGAATTAAAATCATTAAATCTTGTAAGCAATCAAGTAACGTATCTGCATGACTCAGTGCTAAATTTACCCGGTAACATTGGGCGGGCAATATATTCTTTAGATGGCGATAGCCTTTACTTTTTTGATGCGAGTAATGACGTCAAACATATCATTGCTTTAGATCTTCAAAGCAGTCAATACACAACTATCAGTAAACAGTTTACTTGGGTAGATCACATTGCCTTACTTGACCCAGATCACTTGCTAATTTCAGGCGAAATGTCAGCTACTAAAGGCGTTTGGCAGTTAAATATAAATGATCAGTCTATCAAGAGCGTGCTACTGAGTACTAGTGGACGACGTATTGTTCAAGCTGCATTTAAGCAAGATCAAATTTATTACGCTACTTACAAAGCCTCTATTAATCAGTTTGTTGCTGACACTGAGCATCAAACTGTAGAGCCGTTAACCAAGTTAAATAGTGATGCAAATGAACTCTCTGGTATTTATTCAAAAGATAATAGCATTATATATTTTGTCTCTAATCGCACTGGATATTATGAAATATGGTCTTACACTATTGGTACTCAGCAAACAGAACAAATCACTCAATTACAAGCAAACTCTATTTACAGACCTGTTTTGTCTCATACAGAAAAATACTTTGCAGTAGTTTATGAAAAAGAAAGTTTGATACTTTCAATAATTTCACTAGCAACAGGAAAGCCTATCAGTGAAAACAATATTCCTAGTATGAAATTTCCATTAGCATGGAGCAGAGACGATAGCAGTATTTATGTTAGTGAACACATAAAACAGGTCAATATTTACCAGTACGACCGTGAGACTTTACAGCCTAAGTTAATACAGAAAAATGCAGGGCTATTTGCACAAGAAAGTTTTGATGAAGAAAGTATTATCTTAGTTGATTATAAACTAGGAAGCTTGATCACAAAAAACCTTAAAAATGAGACCATAACTAAGCTTAATAATTCTATAGCCAATATAGATTCGTTAGGACCTGGAGAGTTTAAAGTGGTTGAACAATCCACTTTTTCGGTGAAAAAGCATGGCGGAAAAAGGCAAATACAGATTGCACCATTAGGCAGTGATGAATTCGGTTCTGTTAGCAAAATAATAATGGACTTGCCTGATTGGTCTCGAGTAACCGATTTCAATGATAACGGTACTAAAGCTATATTTTTCAAAGCAAGCCCACCAGAGGGCAATATTATGAAGATTCAATATGATAAATAATTGTATTTGTATTTTTAAACAGATAAAGTGCATCCGATATAATACTTAATACAAGGATGTACTGCATGAGGTTAATTAACCTAGCATTTTTAATACCTGCAATTTTATCGGTGAGCTCTGTAAAGGCCGAAACCTATCAATCATTTTCCACTATTGGCTATTTTGAGAATGAATATGGCGACAACTTAACTAATAGTGATAGCATTTTATTAGCTACTCAGTATTACTTTGATAAAAGAATGTCGTTAGGTCCTTTTAATGAGTTTAATTATATTAATACTATTAGTTCTGTTTCTGTGAGTTATGCTAAAAGTAATTATGAAACTAACTTTCCTTCAAAATATCAAATAACTAATTCGAAAACCAAAACTGATAATTTCACTATTGGTGGTGAATGGTTTGTTGGTGATTTTTTAGTGGGAGCCGGCTATTCATATAATCATTGGGAAAGTGAAAATTGTGTATTGCTTTGTGATAATGATTTAGATACCTATCGAATGACCCTAGGTTATCTAATTTCAGACAACTTGTTAGTCAAAGTGAATACTGTTGTAGCTGCAGATTATGATACTCGCTATACCTTTGATGTAAATTACAATCTGCAACTTAATCAATTAGACTATGTTGGCTTTGGTTATAATAGCAATGAGGACTTTGATTATCATCACTTATCCGCTAGATATTTTATGGCATTATCATCAGAAAGTTTCCTAACATTGGGAGGGAGTTATCTTATTAATAACGTTAAAATCGAAACTGGTTCTGGTTCAATTGATTTTGATGATGTTTGGGGTGCTAATATTGGTTATTACTTTAATCAAGCCACTTCTATTTCAGCTAATTATGGTAATGATGATTCCTATGGTTTGAGTGCCAATCACTTTTTTAATAAAAACTATTCACTTGGTATTAACTACCACACTATCCGCACTGGTGAAGACTCAAATTCTATCAGTGCCACTTTTATGGCTCAATTTTAGTCATCAGTAAGATAAGCAGGACATATTCTTTCTTGCTTACCTCGCTATATTTGTATTTAGTCTCTACTTAAACCTTAACCTTCATATTATCAGAAGCTTCGAGCATGGCATGCATTAATACATTACAGCCTGCTTCACATTGCTCAGCCGTAGTATCCTCAATTTCTGCATGGCTAATACCATCTTTACACGGAGTAAATACCATACCAGAAGGCACTATGTCGGCCATGTAGCATGCGTCATGTCCAGCACCGGCAAAAATATCCATATGGCTATAACCACATTTTTTTGCAGCTATTTTTACATTATCTGATGCATTAAATTCTACTGGCTCAAAATACCAAAAATGGTCGACATCAATTTCTAAATTACTTTCTTGAGCTAAGTTTTTGCAATAACCTTGTAACTCGTCATCCATTTTAGCCAATACCACCGGATCAGGGTTACGTAAATCAGCACTAAATTTTACACTACCGGGAATGGTATTTCGTGAATTTGGATATACCTCCATAAAACCAACGGTACCTAAACCGTTAGGTGGATTATTGTGGGCAATATTATTAATTTCACAAACAATTTTACTTGCCGCTAACATGGCGTCATAGCGCAAGTGCATTGGTGTTGACCCTGCATGTGACTCTCGTCCAGTGATGCTGATATCGTACCAACGAATGCCTTGACCTAAACGTACCACTCCAATCATTTTATCTTCATCTTCTAAGATAGGGCCTTGCTCGATATGTGTTTCAAAAAAAGCGCCTATGTTGCGACTGCCGGGTTCTTCTTCACCTAAATAACCAATTTTTTCTAGTTCATCTTTAAGTACTAAACCGTCGACATCCGTTTTTGCTAACTCAACCGCTAGATCAAAGCGGCCAACATAAACACCTGAGCCTTGCATGGCTGGCTGAAAACGTGAACCTTCTTCATTGGTCCAAACGGTGAATTCAAAAGGGGCATTCGTTGCAATATTATTTTCAGTGAGGGTTCTTAAAACTTCTAGGCCGGCAAGGACGCCAAATACACCATCAAATTTACCACCCGTTGGCTGGGTATCTAAATGACTACCAGTAACTACCGCAGGCAAATTGGAATTTTTGCCTTCACGGCGAGCAAAAATATTGCCCATTTTATCTACCGTAACGGTACAACCTTCTGCTTTACACCATTTTACAAATAAGTCACGAGCTTGGCCGTCTAACGCTGTCGCTGCTAATCGTTTACAGCCGCCTTTTTGTGTTGCGCCAATCTTTGCCATTTCCATTAAACTGTTCCAGAGTCGGTCTTTGTTTATCCTTAAATCTTTCATGAGTTAACCTTCTTAAACTTTAAAATATAATAAATAAATGCGCCAAATAATGAGCCGGTAAACCAGCCATAATTATAGAACCAATGTAATTTTCCGGTACTTAATGAAAAGATGGTTAAAGCTACCGGAATTAAAAAAGCGATTAATCCTTGCACGTTAACATTTGGGTATACACCCCCTTGTTTATACAAGGAAACTAAGTCTAATTGCTGTTTATTAATAACAAAATAATCGACAATCATGATGCCGGCGATGGGCCCTAGTAGGCTTGAGTAACCTAATAACCAATTGGAATATAATGCTTCAACACTAACGTCTGATTCTATCCAGTGCATTTTTTTTAATAACTCCCAGCTCATCATTAATACGCCAATTAAACCGGTTAACAGTACACCGCGTTTTTCATTGATAAATTTAGGTGCAACATTTTGAAAGTCATTTGTCGGAGAAACAATGTTTGCCGCGCTATTGGTTGATAAGGTTGCAATAATTATCAGTACCATGGCTATTCCTACCATTAAAGGGTTGTCTATTTTACCAATTAAGTTGATTGGATCAGAGATGGTTTCACCCACTAAAGTACTTGATGCAGCCGTTAAAACCACGCCTAAAGCGGCGAAGAAAAACATCGTTAATGGTAGACCTAATACTTGTCCGATAATTTGATCTTTTTGTGATTTAACAAAACGACTAAAATCAGGAATATTCAAACTTAACGTTGCCCAGAAACCTACCATAGCCGTGATACCAGCCATTAAATAGGGAGCCGCACTGTCAGTTTCTGGTCGGTTGGCTTTAGTGGCAAGAATCTCTGTTAGGTTAATTTGTGGAAAAGCCCACATCATTAAACCAATGCCAACAGCTAGTAAAATTGGTGCTGACCAGTTTTCTAATTGTTTAATTGAATCCGCACCTTTTATTACCACATAAAGGTTTAAGGCTAAAAACATAAAAAAGCCATAAACTTCACCAACACTACCCAGAGAAGCCCAGCTGGTAGAAAGTTCAGATAGTAATAAGTGGCAGGCGATGCCACCAAACAAGGTTTGAATACCAAACCAGCCACAAGCGACGATGGCACGGATTAAACAGGGGATATTTGAGCCATAAAGACCAAAAGAGCTGCGTAATAAAATAGGAAAGGGAATACCATACTTTGTCCCCGCAAAGGCATTAAGTGTTAAGGGGATCAGCACAATCACGTTAGCCACTAATATGGTAAATAGCGCTTCCATTACAGATAAGCCAAAATAGGCAGTTAATACTCCGCCAAGAGTATAGGTAGGGACACAAATTGCCATACCTATCCATAGTGCAGCGACATTACCTTTATGCCATGTGCGTTGGCTTATTTTTGTCGGCGCAATATCATCGTTGTATAAGGGGCTGTCTCGAACATCACTTTGTACTTCTAACTCGACAAACTCCCCCCTTTGAACAACTTTTGAACCCGAATTTGCATTATTATTGTTGTCACTCTGGTCGTTTTCCATGTTATTCCTTACTTTAAAATGATTTGCCTATGGCTTTTCCCTATAAGGGTTTGCAGGGTGGTGTAACCAACTTAAATGTGGTTGGCCGGTATCAATATCTTTCATTACTATAGCATTGGGCTCTGGGCAGGTAATTTCACATAAGTTACAGCCAACACATTCTTCGTCAATTACCGTATACTCGCGATTACCAATGTCACCAGTTTTTAAAATAGCTTGATGAGAGGTATCTTCGCAAGCGGCAAAACACCGTCCGCACTGAATACAGGCATCTTGATTGATATGTGCGATGCGTTTGTAATTCATGTTTAGATGTTTCCAGTCCGTGGTGTTTGGAATGGCCATGCGACTAAAATCACTAATGTTTTGGTAGCCTTTTTTCTCCATCCAATCACTTAAACCATCACATAAGTCATCAATAATCTTAAAACCATACAACATGGCGGCAGTACAAACTTGCACATTGCTCGCGCCTAACGAGATAAACTCTGCGGCGTCACGCCAATTTGATATCCCGCCAATGCCTGAAATGGGTAAGGTAGCTGTTTCTGGATTTCGGGCGATTTCTGAAACCATACTTAAAGCAATTGGTTTAACCGCTGAGCCACAATAACCGCCATGAGTACCTTTACCATCAACACTAGGCTCAGGCGACATAGTTTCTAAATTTACTGAGGTGATAGAGTTTATGGTATTAATTAAACTTACCGCATCAGCACCGCCACGCCAAGCCGCTTCAGCAGGTTTTCGGACATCGGTAATATTGGGTGTTAATTTAACAATCACTGGTAGTGAGCAATACTGCTTACACCAGCGTGTTACCATTTCAATGTATTCAGGCACTTGGCCAACGGCTGCACCCATTCCTCGTTCAGGCATACCATGAGGACAGCCAAAGTTAAGCTCTATGCCATCTGCACCGGTGGCTTCTACTAGAGGTAAAATGTTTTTCCATGCTTCTTCCTCACATGGCACCATAAGTGAAACAATAATGACCCTGTCTGGCCAATCTTTTTTAACTTGGGTGATCTCATCTAAGTTTATTTGCAGTGGACGATCGGTAATCAATTCAATATTGTTAAAGCCGACAACTTGCCGATTTTGACCATAATGAACACCATAGCGAGATGAAACATTAATGGGGGCAGGGTCTTCACCTAAGGTTTTCCAAACCACGCCGCCCCAGCCAGCTTCAAAAGCACGAATAACATTGTAAGCTTTATCGGTTGGCGGCGCTGAAGCTAGCCAAAAAGGATTAATTGATTTTATGCCGATGAATTCACAGGCTAAGTTTGCGTTCTTTTTCATAATTGTAATTTCCTAACCTGAGTTTATAGTTGCGTTTTTGGTGCAGTGTTTTTTGATAGTTGCTGATGGATGGCTATTGCAGCTTTGTTACCATGATCAACGGCTTCAACTACTAGGTCTTTACCATTGATACAATCACCACCTGCGAATACACCATTAAGGCTAGTTTGATAATTTTCATTGACGGCTAATCTGCCACGATTATCTAAGTGAGGTTTTTCGCCCCCCCCTAAAGGTGAGTCTTCAAACTTCTGACCGATAGCTTTAAAAACCACGTCACACTCAATAGAAATAACTTCATCGGTGGTTATTAATTTACCACTGCTATTGAGCTCCGTTCGGCAAAACTGCATTTCGGTTATTCCTGACTTGTCACCCAGTATCTGTTTGGGCTGAGCATTGCAGATAAAATTAACACCATTTTTCAGTGCTAATTCTTGTTCATGCTCTGAGGCACCCATCGAGCTTTGGGCACGTCGATAAACTATGGAAACCTGCTCAGCGCCGAGTTTTTTACTTTGTACGGCAATATCTATTGCCGTCATGCCTGCGCCAATAACAATCACGCGCCGGCCTACAGGTAAGTTAGCTAAATTGTCTTCTTGTCTTAAATCTCGAATATAAGAGACGGCGTCTTCAACACCAGCAAGCTCTTCTCCTGGAATATTTAACGCATTAACATCACTCATTCCGATAGCAATAAATACCGCATCATGTTGTTCGCGCAATTGTGCCAGTGAAATATCGCGTCCTAACGCTTGGCAATATTTAATCTCTATTCCGCCAATTTCTAAAACAAACTCAATTTCTTTTTGGCTGTAATCATCAACCAATTTGTACTGTGCAATTCCGTATTCATTTAAGCCGCCACTTTTTTCTGCGGCTTCAAAAATTGTTACTTGGTGACCATTTCTCGCCAGTTGATGAGCACAACTGAGCCCAGCAGGGCCTGCACCAACAATAGCCACATGTTTTCCGGTATCATTTTCACGAGTGAATGGGTAAGGTAGTGATTTATCTAAACGGTCAACAGCGTAACGTTGTAAACGGCCAATTTCTACCGGAGCTTCTTCACAAGTATTTCTGACACAAGCTTGTTCACACAAAGTTTCAGTTGGGCAGACTCGGGCACAGCTACCACCGAGAATATTGGCTGACAAAATTTCCTTTGCCGCGCCATGGTTGTTGCCAGTATTAATTTTACGAATAAAAAGTGGGATATCAATATCGGTAGGACAAGCATCGATACACGGTGCATCATAGCAAAATAAACAACGCTCACTGGCAACCAAAACTTGTTTTTCGGTCAGTGGTGGTGTCATGTCGGAAAAGTTATCAAATATTTCACTGTTAGGTAATCGATTTGATTTTATATCTTGAGTCATACTCATTCCCTGTCCTTGTCTTTAATTATTATTCTATTTATATATAAAAACATTTTGACCATATGGTCAAGTTTAATTTAGTATGGAGATTAAATATAAAAGCACAAACAATAAACTATAGTTAATTCAGCGTATTAGATTGTAGGTGTAGTATTCAGTATAGATGCTAATGAAATTTTTTGATGATTTATTGTTTAATAAACGAAGAAAAAACAACGGTAATCGCTTTGTTAATGAGCGACTGAGGCAAAGAGAAAGGTACTAAATTATATTTTTGTGCCTGACGTTAAAGCCGTTAGATATTTAATTTTATAAAAATAAAAGGAACTGCAATGTCGATTTTAATAAAAGGCGGAACTGTGGTAACTGCAGATCGTAGTTATCAAGCCGATGTTTATTGTCATGAAGGGAGTATTCAAGCGATTGGCAAAAACCTTGATGTACCAAGTGACTGCAAAATTATTGATGCCAATAAAATGTTAGTTATGCCCGGTGGTATAGACCCTCATACCCATATGCAGCTACCTTTTATGGGCACAGTTGCTAGTGAAGACTTTTTTACTGGTACCAGTGCTGGCGCAGCAGGCGGTACTACCATGATCATCGACTTTGTTATTCCTAATCCGCAGCAGCCATTATTAGAAGCATATAACCAATGGATGCAATGGGCAGAGAAATCAGCTACAGATTACAGTTTTCATGTCGCAATCACTTGGTGGGACGATTCAGTTTCAGATGATATGGGAACATTGGTTAATGAACATGGCGTTAACAGCTTTAAACATTTTATGGCCTATAAAAATGCCATTATGGCTGAAGATGAAACCTTGATTAATAGTTTTTCTCGCTGTTTAGAGTTAGGTGCTATGCCCACGGTTCATGCTGAAAATGGTGATTTGGTTTATCATTTGCAGCGCCAAATGTTAGAAAAAGGTATCAGCGGCCCTGAAGGACATCCGCTATCACGGCCACCAGAAGTTGAAGGTGAAGCCGCTAACCGAGCTATCCGCATTGCTCAAGCGCTAAATGTGCCTATTTATGTCGTGCATGTTTCTTGTGAAGAATCATTACAAGCGATTACTCGCGCACGTAATGATGGACAAAGGGTCTACGGTGAAGTACTTGCAGGTCATTTAGAGATTGATGACTCAGTTTATCAAAATGAAAACTTTGAATTTGCAGCAGCTCATGTAATGAGTCCGCCCTTTAGAGCTAAAAAACACCAAGACGCGTTATGGAAAGGCCTTCAATCAGGCAACTTGCAAACTACAGCTACTGATCATTGTTGCTTTTGTGCCGATCAGAAAGCGGCAGGTAAAGACGACTTTAGCTTAATTCCCAACGGTACTGCGGGAGTTGAAGACCGGCTTTCAATTATTTGGGATGCGGGTGTCGTCACCGGGCGATTAACCCCAAATGAGTTTGTTGCGATAACGTCAACTAACTCGGCAAAAATATTTAATATATATCCTCAAAAGGGTTCTATTTCTGTCGGAGCCGATGCAGATATTGTTGTTTGGGATCCCAGTGGCAAACGAACAATTTCGGCAAAAACACATCATCAAAACATTGATTTTAATATTTTTGAAGGTCGTACTGTGCAGGGTATTGCTGTTCATACAATCAGTCGAGGTAATTTAATTTGGACAGACGGAAAACTGTCTACAGTTAAAGGTGCAGGGCAATATGTTAAGCGACCAGCATTTAATCGAGACTTTGAAGCAGTTAATAAACAAACGGCTTTGCATGCTCCATCTGCGGTGAATCGGGGGTAATATCGCATAGATGCAACCGCTTATCGCAATGAGACTTCGCCGTTAAACAAAACTGTGTTATTTTCTGAAACATAATAGGTTGAGTTACTTGTTTATTAAACAGGCAATGGCCTATCTCATTTTAATAACATTTGTTTAAAGGCGATTTTATGCAAAGAAATAACGTCACTATCAGCGCTGTGCTAATTGCTACAGGGTTATTAGTTGTTGGTTGCGGTAGCACTGATAACTCAAAGACGGTAAATCAAACACAAAGCAATCAAACACTGTCAAAAATAGATTATCAACGTGCAGAAAAACAACTGCGTGCTAATACATCGAAACTAGTCACTGGCACAGTACAGCAAGCCAAGTGGTTAGATGATAACCGACTTTCTTATAAAGTACCCACGTCAACAGGGCATCAATTTATTATTGCCAATGTTGCAACCAAGAAAAAACAACCTGCCTTTGATCATGAGGCGATAGCTAAAGTGTTATCTTCAGATGATCATCAGTATCAAGGTGAGAAGTTACCTTTTACTCGTTATAAATTTAATGATGATTACTCTGCAATTACCTTTAAGATCAATAAAGACAGCTATAACTGTGAATTGAGCTTAAATCAATGTGTCCTTGAGCCAGATAAAACACAGTATAAAGGTGAAATTGCTTCCCCTGACGGTATGCAGGCAGCGTTTATTAGAGAATTCAATTTATGGGTGCGTGATACCCAAACGCTATTAGAAACTCAACTAACGACTGACGGTGTTGAAAACTTCGGCTACGCCACTAACAATGCTGGCTGGACAAGGGGTAAATATCCGGTGTTGTTATGGTCGCCAGACTCTAGAAAAATCACCACTTTTCAGCACGACTCAAGAAAAGTGGGCGACATGCATTTAGTGAGCACTAAAGTTGGTCATCCAGAGTTAGACTCTTGGAAGTATCCATTGCCCGGTGATGAGCACGTGTTCAGTTTGCATCGAGTTATTATTGATGTGGCTAAGAAAAAAATTGTTCGTTTAAAAATGGCACCAGATGAACAACGCTCAACCATTACCGATCATATTTATCGTGGTGGTAAGTTTCTTGATGTTGAGTGGAGCCAAAACAGCCAGTCACTAGCATTTGTCTCGGTATCTCGCGACCATAAAGAAGCAACTTTACGGATTGCAAATGCTCGAACAGGTGATGTTAAAACGATTATGAATGAAAAAGTTCGTTCGTTTTTTGAATCTGGCAAAGGTAAAGTCAATTGGCATTATTTACCGGAATCTAATGAAATACTTTGGTTTTCTCAGCGCTCAGACTGGGGACATTTATACCTATATGATTTAACCACTGCAAAACTAAAACAAACGATTACTCAAGGCGATTGGAACGTATTACAAGTATTGAATGTTGATAAAACAAACCGTACTTTATACTTTACTGGCGCAGGACGTGAAGCCGGAGATCCGTATTTTCAATATTTTTATTCGGTGAATTTTGACGGTTCAAATTTAACGCTATTAACACCAGAGAATGCTAATCATAGTATTACCTTAAGTGATAACGGCGGCTATTTCTTAGATCGTTTTTCTACGCCAAGTAAACCTGAAATTTCTCAAATCAAAAATTCTGATGGTGAGTTGACCATTAAATTGGAAAAAGCCGATATTTCACAGTTAATTGCAAATGGCTGGGTGGCTCCTGAATCGTTTGTCGTGAAAGACCGTGACGGTAATTTTGAACTTCATGGTTTGATGTATAAACCAAAAAACTTTGATGCTAACAAGTCTTACCCTATCGTTAACTATTTATACCCAGGTCCTCAAACGGGCAGTATTGGTAGTCGCTCGTTTGTTGCCTCTCGTGGTGATAAACAGGCAATGGCAGAACTTGGTTTTATATTAATTGAAATTGACGCACTAGGCACACCAATGCGTTCTAAAAGTTTCCATGAATTTTATTATGGCAACATGGGTGACAGTGGCGTGCCAGACCAAAAATCGGCAATTGAACAGCTGGCTAAAAAATATTCTTGGCTAGATACTGATCGAGTGGGGATTTGGGGGCATTCAGGTGGTGGCTTTGCATCAACTAATGCTATTTTGACCTATCCTGAGTTTTATAAAGTTGCCGTTTCAGGTGCGGGTAATCACGATAATCGTACTTATGCAGATTCTTGGGGTGAAAAATGGCAGGGTTTGTTAGTGACTAATGAAGACGGTACCACTAATTATGACAATCAAGCCAATCAACTCTTAGTGGAAAACTTAACCGGAAAATTATTATTAGCTCACGGTACCTTAGACGATAACGTACCGCCAAATAATACTTTAGTCGTTGTTGATGCCTTAATAAAAGCCAATAAAGATTTTGACTTATTAATGTTACCCAATCGTCGTCATGGTTTTGCTCGTGAAGATTACATGATGCGTAAACGTTGGGATTACTTTGTTGAGCACTTAATGGGAGCGACACCGCCAAAAGAATTTGTTTTTGGTGAACAAAAATCCGATTAATGGTTTTTACTTTTTATAGAATATAACTAGATAAAATTATCACTCCCGCTATTTTAGCGGGAGCTGTTTCTTATATAAACTCGCATCATAGCTTTTCTCCACTATAATGAATTTAATCTTTGATTAATGAAAGTTGATCAATAATAAAATCAATTAGTTATCATTATGGATGAGATATGAAGAAACCAAATAAAGCCCCAATAAAAATTATAAGCTTAATTAGCATTATCATGATGATGCTAGGTTGTAACAATACCTCAACAAATCAAAAGAATACCGCTCAGCCTGCAGCCCCTGTCGCCAAAAAAATACCTTATGAAATTAATAGCAATGGTAATAAGCGCATTGATGAATATTACTGGCTGCGTGATGACAGTCGCAGCGCACCAGAAGTACTTGCCCATTTAAATGCCGAAGAAGCTTACATGCGTGCCAGTATGGCGCACACTGAAACTCTGCAAAATAAACTCTATGCTGAGTTAACTGAGCGTTTACAAAAAGACGAGAGTAGCGTACCAATTAAGAAAGGCAGCTACTGGTATCAAAGCCGGTACGTTGTTGGTGGTGAATATCGTCAACATGTACGAATGTCATCGGCTGAAAGTAAAGAATTTGAATTACTCATTGATGAAAATCAACTCGCCGAAGGTTTAGGATATTTTGCTCTACGTGGTCGTCGGGTAAGTAGTAATGAAAATTTACTGGCTTACGGTGTTGATAAGGTCGGCAGAAGAATTTACACCATCCACTTTAAAAACTTAAAGACAGACCAATTGTTAACAGACACTTTGGAAAATACCAGTGGCACAGTTGAATGGTCAAATGATAATAAAACCGTATTTTATATCAGAAAAGACCCCGAAACCTTATTAGGCTATCAAGTATTTCGTCATGAATTAGGCACTAAACAATCAGCAGATGTTTTGGTATTTGAAGAAAAAAATAAGAGTTATTATACCTATTTATCTAAATCACTCGATCAAAAATATATCTACATTCATCATTACAGTACCACTGTTCAAGGTCAAAGCTTCATCGATGCTAATCAGCCAAAAAATGAAGTCAGTTTGGTACATTCCCTTGATGATAACCTCGAATATTCTGCCTATTCCCACCTCGATGATTTTTATATTTTAACTAATTGGCAGGCTCAAAATTTTCGTTTAATGAAAACCAAAAAATCAACCGCCTCTGATCAATCTACCTGGCAAGAGGTTATTGCTGATAAAAAAGACGTCTACCTTGATAATGTCTTGGTTTTTGAAAAACATTTAGTGGTTAGAGCAAGGAAAAATGGCTTAATTCAAATTCAATTTATTGAGTTAACCACGATGAAAAGTAAAACATTAACTTTTGAAGACAGTGTTTACACCGCAGGCTTTGATGATAATGCGGTATTTGATACAGATAAGGTACGTTTGTATTATTCGAGCTTAACGACACCAACAAGTATTTTTGATGTTAACTTAGCCGATCGAAAAAGAGTATTACTAAAACAAGATAAAGTTATTGGCAATTTTGATGCTAATAACTACTTTACTGAACGTAAGTATTTTAAAGCACGTGATGGCGTTGAAGTTCCTGTGAGTCTGGTATACCGCAAAGATCTGTTTAAACATGATGGTACCAACCCGCTTTATCAATACGGTTATGGCTCATACGGTAATACTATAGCGCCCTATTTTAATTCTCGTGTATTGTCATTACTCGATAGAGGTTTTGTTTATGCCATTGCTCACATAAGAGGTGGAGAGTTATTGGGACGACAATGGTATGAAAGTGGCAAACTGCTGAATAAGAAAAACTCTTTTACTGACTTTATTGACGTCACTAAAGCATTAGTAGAGCAGAAATATGCTGACAAAGAAAAAGTTTTTGCTGTCGGTGGTAGTGCAGGTGGCTTACTTATGGGGGCAATTATTAATGATAGCCCTGAACTTTATCGTGGCGTTGCTGCACATGTACCCTTTGTTGATGTAGTTACCACTATGCTTGATGAAAGTATTCCATTAACCACCAACGAGTTTGACGAATGGGGCAACCCTAAACAGCAACAGTATTACGATTATATGCTCAGTTATTCTCCTTACGATAACGTTCAAGCAAAGGACTACCCTAATTTATTGGTCACCACAGGGCTGCACGACTCCCAAGTTCAGTATTTTGAACCGGCCAAATGGGTGGCAAGACTAAGAGCATTAAAAACTGATAACAATGCACTCTATTTTCATATTAATATGGAAGGGGGACATGGCGGTAAATCAGGTCGATATAGGCGCTATAAAGATAAAGCCCTTGAATTTGCTTTTTTCTTTGACCTTATTGGCATTGACCATTAACAGTGAGTAAAACGATAAGACAAAAAATAACACAATTAAGGAATAAGACATGACTAAAGCAATTATTGCTGATAATAAACCTAAAAAAATTAGTCTAAGCAAGGGTGAAGATTATTTTTATTGTGCCTGTGGTCGATCGGCAAATCAGCCGTTATGTGATGGTTCTCATCGGGGGACCTCATTTACGCCAAAAAAAATCACTGCTGATACTAGCGAAGATGCTTATTTCTGTCAGTGTAAACAAACCAAGAATCCCCCTTTTTGTGATGGTTCACATAAGGCAATTAAGCCGGAACAGGTAGGTAAGCAATTAGCCACAGTAAATGATAATCAAACAAACGAAGTCGTAGCAACACCCGAAGAGCCTCACGTTGCTTATATTCATGAATTAGCTAAACATGGCTTATCGCAAGTAGGCCATCATGGTGAAATGGGGGCAATGGGAGTACCTGGAAAAGACTTGCCTCGTTGGGATGATATCCAGTTTATTACCGGTCAAATGGCGACAAAACCTTTACTTGATAATGTTGAGGTAGAATCTGAATTAGTTATTGGCAAAAATGCTAGAAAACCGTTAGTTTTATCTATGCCTTTGTTTGTCTCTGATATGAGTTTTGGGGCTTTGTCTGAAGAAGCAAAACTTGCATTAGCCAAAGGGGCTGAATTAGCAGGAACGGGTATTTGCTCTGGTGAAGGCGGTATGTTGCCAGAAGAACAAGCCAGTAACTCTCGTTATTTTTATGAATTAGCCTCGGCTAAATTTGGCTTTTCCATGGATAAACTTAAAAATGTGCAAGCGTTTCATTTTAAAGGGGGTCAAGGAGCAAAAACAGGTACTGGAGGTCATTTACCAGGAAGTAAAGTTAAGGGCAAGATTGCACAAGTTCGTCACTTGCCTGAAGGTGAAGACGCAATTAGTCCGGCAACTTTTACCGATTTAGTGACTGTCGCTGATTTTAAAAAATTAGCAGACCAAGTACGAGAAGTTACTGGCGGCGTTCCTATAGGATTTAAATTATCAGCCCAGCATATAGAGCAGGATATTGAGTTTGCTGTGCAAGCCTCTGCTGACTATATAATCTTAGATGGTCGAGGTGGTGGTACCGGTGCAGCGCCTTTGATTTTTAGGGACAATATTTCTGTGCCAACTATACCTGCCTTAGCGAGAGCAAGATATTATTTGGATAGTAAAGGTTATGATCACGTAACGTTAATTATCACCGGTGGTTTGCGAACACCAGCGGACTTTGTCAAAGCGTTAGCGCTAGGTGCTGACGGTATCGCGGTTTCAAATTCAGCAATGCAAGCTATTGGCTGCGTTGGTGCAAGAATGTGCAATACCAATAATTGTCCTGTGGGCATTGCCACTCAAAAGCCAGAGCTGCGTGCTAAAATGAAGATCAATGAGGGTGCTGAGAAGTTAGCTCGATTTTTTGGCGCAACCAATCAATTAATGCAAGTGATGGCACGCGCTTGTGGTCATGATCAGTTATCTAAATTAACTGTGACAGACCTAACTACTTGGAAAAAAGAGATGAGTGACTTGTCTGGAGTGCAATTTAGCGGCCTCAGCAGCTTTAAACGTTAATCTAGGGCGTGTTGAACTTTCAGAACGATGAAAGTTCAATACGCACTCGGGCAGGGTAAAAAGGTTTACTCTGAGAGTATGCCTTTTTGCCTATTGATTAAAGAAAAAAACCCACCCCTCTGTAAACTATTTCAATCGTTATCATTTCTTAAGTGTTCGATATAATTAACCAACCCTACTGACTATAAAAATATTTTTTCGATCAATGTTCTTTTAGTCCTTTGTTTATAGTGCCTACCAAGCTTTTTAGTTAGAAGTCATTAAATGATAAAAATAATCCTCGACGTTCATTATTTTAGTATGCTACTGTTTGTTAAATCGAACACCTGATATTTAATCTAGTACTAAATAAATGATGAGCTTTTTATGAATCAAGCGAAATTACCTATTGTTGGCGTTATCTGTGACCAAGAGATTATTGGGCCACATGCTTTTCACATCGCTGGTGATAAGTATTTGCAAGCTTTAATCAAGGTAAGTAATTGTTTGCCGGTGTTAATTCCGGCATTAGCGGATGAAAAAATTATTAACCAATTAATGACTCAGTTAGATGGTGTTTTATTAACGGGTGGTTATTCAATGGTTGACCCACTGCAATATCAAGATGAAGTGGCAAAAACAGGTACTAAGTTAGACCCCGCCAGAGACAATACCAGCATACCATTAGTGATTAAAGCCGTTGAGCAAGGCTTACCCGTTTTAGGCATATGCCGCGGCTTTCAGGAAATGAATGTCGCTTTTGGCGGCAGCTTGCATCAAGAATTACATCAACATGCTCAGTTTTTTGAACACCGAGAAAATAAAGATGCCAGCTTAGATGAGCAATATTCTGATAGCCATAAAGTTAAATTAACAGCCAATGGTAAGTTAGCTGCGGTGCTGGGAGAAAGCTCGATTGAAGTTAATTCCTTACATACTCAAGGAGTTGACCGTTTAGCAAATAACTTACTAATAGAGGCTATTGCTGAGGATGGTTTAGTGGAAGCATTTTCTGTGGTCAGTGCTAGCACTTTTGCTATGGCTGTGCAGTGGCACCCTGAGTGGAAGGTGTCCCACAATCCTCATAGCACAAAATTATTTCATGCCTTTGGTCAGGCGTGTTTAGCAAAACAAATTACGAGAGAAAGTCATGGATAAGTCACAGTCAATGCAAAAAATCACCACATGGTTAACTGATAATAAAGTAAAACATGTGCAAAGTTTAATTGGTGACCATACCGGTATTGCTCGGGGTAAAGTTTTCCCTGTTGATAAATTCATTGAAGATGGCGGCTGCCGTTTAGGTGAAACTATTTTATTGATGGGAGCAACGGGCGACTTAGCCGAAGGTAAGTACCTATATACCTTAGCCGATGAACGCGATATTGACATGATATTAAAGCCAGATGTTAATGCTTGTTATATGGTGCCATGGGCAGATGAACCAACGGCAATGATTATTCATGACTGTGTTGATCACCAAGATAAAGATATTGAACTTTCACCACGTAACTTATTAAAGAAAGTTGTTTCACTTTATGCAAATAAAGGTTGGAAAGCCGTAGTAGCACCAGAAATGGAGTTGTATTTAACTAAAACTGTTATCGATTCAAATCAGCCGTTAGAAGCACCTTTAGGTAAATCGGGTCGAGAAGAAGTCGGTCGTCAGTCATTTGGTATTGATGCTATTAGTGAGTTTGATCCACTGATAAAAGATATTTATCTATGGGCGGCTGAGCAAGGCTTAGAGCTTGATATTGTTGTGCATGAAGAAGGTCGCGCTCAGTTTGAATTTAATTTTAATCACGGCGATCCGGTGAATTTAGCTGACCAAGTATTTGTCTTCAAACGCACAGTAAAAGCAGCAGCAGAAAAGCATGGTATAACAGCCACCTTTATGGCGAAACCTATTTCAGATCAACCCGGCAGTGCCATGCATATTCATCAAAGCATTGTTGATATAGAAAGTGGAAACAATATTTTTTCAGATGACAGTAGTGAGACAGGCTTTAGTGAAGCGTTTTACCATTATATTGGCGGCTTACAAAAATATACCGGGCAACTCATGCCAATGTACGCACCTAATGTTAACTCATATCGTCGATTTTTAACCGACGAAGCAACACCTACTAACCTACATTGGGGCATTGAAAATCGTACTGTTGGTTTACGCATACCAGATGCTCCACCAATAGCAAAACGTGTAGAAAACCGTTTGCCAGGTGCCGATGCTAATCCGTATTTAGCTATTGCAGCGACGTTAATTTGTGGCTATATCGGCATGATGGAGAAAATTCAACCCTCAACAGAAACCACTTATAAAGCCAATAAAGAACGTAATGATCATATACCGCGCAATATCGAGGCTTCGATTGAGCTGATGAAAAACAGCGAAACCATTAGGAAATACCTAGGTGAAACCTTTGTCGATGGTTTTCTTGCCACCAGACAAGCGGAATACAACAATTTTAAAAGCGTGGTCACTTCGTGGGAACGCCATTATTTATTAACAACAGTGTAACTGGGAGTACTAGCATGAACGCTACTTCAACTAATAAAGCTGCAAGCTTTAACGATATTCAAACTAAAGACATAAAGCATCACTTCACCCCTTTTAGTGATAATAAAGAGCTGGCTGAATGTGGCTCACGAGTTATCAGTAAAGCCAAAGGTGTTTATATTTATGATGATAACGGCAATAAATTCCTCGATGGTATGGCCGGCCTTTGGTGCGTAAATATCGGCTATGGTCGCCAAGAATTAGTAGACGTTGCTAGCAAGCAAATGTCTGAACTGCCTTATTACAACCTGTTTTTTAAAACTACGCATGCGCCAGCAGCAAAACTGGCAGCAAAAATTGCCTCAATTGCCCCAGCACATATGAATAAAGTATTTTTCACTGGCTCTGGCTCAGAAGCAAACGATACTGTGTTTAGAATGGTACGTCGCTATTGGGATCTTAAAGGTAAACCAACGAAAAAACAGTTCATCAGTAGAGAAAATGCTTACCATGGCTCAACGGTAGTGGGTGCAAGTCTTGGTGGTATGGGTTATATGCACGAACAAGGCGACTTACCTATTGAAGGAATTTCGCATATTGATCAGCCTTATTTCTTTAAAGAAGGTGGCGAGCTTACGCAAGAAGCATTTGGTATTAAAGCGGCCCAAAGCCTTGAAACGAAGATTTTAGCGTTAGGTGAAGACAATGTTGCTGCTTTCATTGCTGAACCATTCCAAGGAGCAGGTGGTGTAATTATTCCCCCTACTAGCTATTGGCCTGAAATAAAACGCATATTGGCCAAATACGATATTCTGTTAGTAGTTGATGAAGTTATTTCTGGTTTTGGCCGGACAGGTGAATGGTTTGCTAGCCAATATTACGACTTAAAACCTGATCTTATGCCAATCGCTAAAGGATTATCTTCTGGTTATTTACCTATTGGCGGCGTAATTGTTGGTGACCGAGTGGCTGATACCTTAATTGAAAAGGGCGGCGACTTTAATCACGGCTTTACTTATTCTGGCCATCCGGTTGCAGCTGCGGTCGCACTTAAAAACATTGAATTATTAGAATCTGAAGGCATAGTTGAGCGTGTTAAAAATGATATCTCGCCGTATTTGCAAAAAAGATGGCAAGAATTAGCGGCACACCCTATTGTTGGTGAAACTCGTGGTTTAGGCATGGTAGCTGGTCTTGAATTGGTAAGAGATAAAAAAACTAATGAACGTATAGTCCCAGATGCTAAAGCAGGTGGGGTATGTCGCGACTATTCAATGGCTAATGGCTTAATTATGCGACCTTGTGGTGATACCATGATAATTTCTCCACCTTTGGTGATTACCCGTGAAGAGGTTGATGAATTAATTGAAAAAGCAGTTAAAACATTAGATGAAACAGCTAAGTTTTATAACTTAATGTAGTTCCACTTTAATTAAGCCACTTTTATAGTGGCTTAATTATTTTTGGCTTTATTACATTTAAATATTCAAATAATAACTAGAATAAAAGAAGGGAAGTATGGCGGAGTTATCGATGAATCAAACCTTCATGAAACATTTTCATGCATGGGGCTACCAAGGCTTTAAATACCTTATTTATACCCTGTTAGCGATCAATGTTTACTTGTTTTTTAATGAAGAATGGTTAGCAAGTAAAGTTATTTTTGCCTCTGGTGTCAACCTAGATACCATTATTGAAGCATTCTCTTCCACCATAGATACTGCTGCTTGGTTAGTTTTATTGTTATTGTTTGAATTAGAAACTTCCGTGATTGATGACGAAAATTTAACGGGAAAAGTTAAATGGACCTTACATGGAATTCGCGCCTTTTGTTATATATTCATCATTTATTCGCTTTACGGTTACATGACAAAAGTAGGTTTAATTGCTCAATTTTCGCCACATCAAATTACCGACTTGTGTAGTTTAAGTAAAGAATGGAAGTTCATGGAAACGCTCAATGTTTATAATGAATTTACCAAAGAAACCTGCAAAAGTTTATCAACGGTAGGATCAGAATTTTATTCCCATGAAAAATACAAAATCATTACCAATAGCAAAACACTATCCGATGTTAATGGACTGGCGTGGGTTGATGTAATCAACGCTTCAGCTTGGGTTTCTGTGGTGCTGATGTTAGAAATTGATGTTCATACTCAGCTGGGTAATATCTCCAGTAAATGGTGGGAAAAATATAATATCTTCGTAAAAGCTACTGTGTATAATGTGTTATTTGTCGCTGCAATTTACTGGGGGGTAACTGGTAATTTTCTCGAGTTTTGGGATGCTTTTTTATGGATTGTTGCTTTTGTGCTGATTGAAATGAATATGTTTGAATGGCAAGCAGAAGTGGCTGAGCGTAAAAATAAGCAAGCTAATACCAACGTAAAGTAATAAACCAGCAACAGAAGTAAATATTATGACCACAGCTTACTGGTATTTGATACTAGCCATTGTTACCGAAGTACTCGCAACTAGTGCGTTAAAAGCCTCAGAAGAGTTTACCAAACTTTGGCCAAGTACTATTGTTGTACTTGGTTATATCGCGTCATTTTACTTTATGGTATTAGTGCTGCGCACTTTGCCTGTTGGCATTACCTATGCCATTTGGTCGGGTGTTGGTATTGTTTTGGTTACTCTGACTAGCATGATTTTATACCATCAAATACCGGATCTTCCTGCGGTTATTGGTATGGCACTAATAATTTCAGGTGTTGTTGTTATTCATCTGTTTTCTACTGCTGTGGTGCATTAATTTTTTTCATTCCTAACATTCCTTATGTTAGAAAATTGTAGGATGTTGCCGAAAGATGTTGAACCTAATTTTATTAATGCTGTCCATAGTGTGTAGATACATAGTGTATTGATATACGCAAGGAGCACATTTATGGCGCACAAAACGGTTAACTTTTTCTTATACTCTTTTATCATTTTTTCAAGCATCGCTTGCTCTTCACGTCATAATGGTGAAGAAGTGGCCTGTAACTTTGCTTCAGGTGCCAGTACTCTTGAATACGACGATGACAGTTCTTTTGGTGAAAACTTACTTATTGATGTATTAGCAGGTGCTGTTAATATGCTTTGGCAGGGCGCTCATCGCAGTGTTTCAAATGACAGTTATGATACCTGTGTTAAACAGGATAAATCTTATTGTATTGATTCAAATGGTGATGTTAAAGAGGAGTGTATATTAACTGAGTAATGGTGTAGATATGCGCACCGTCTTTAAATACATTATCAATAACATCAACGGCTTGCCTCGGCCTCTAATGCGGGATTTTGTCAGGCAACAGAGCTTGGCTTTGCACATGATATGGCAAGCCAAGGCAACATCACTATGAACAAGTTTAATTTCATATGGTTAATTGTTTAGCGTAATATACCATCCTCTAATTGAATTATCCGTCGGCTACGTTTAGCAAATCTCGAATCATGGGTAACCATGCATATGGTTCTGCCTTCCTCATTGAGTTCATCAAATAAGTCCATAATTGCATTGGCATTTTTCGAGTCTAGGTTGCCTGTCGGTTCATCCGCCAACAATATTGAAGGATCAACAACCAAACTGCGAGCGACGGCAATACGCTGTTGTTGGCCACCAGAAAGTTGTGCAGGGTAAAACTTAGCTCTATCTACCATGCTCACTTTAGCGAGAGAGTTCATGGCAATTTCTGTTCTGTCCTGTTTTTTCATTTTGCGATAAGTCAACGGCAGGGCAACATTTTCTAATACCGTTAAATCACCGATCAAATTAAACGCCTGAAAAACGAAACCTATTTCTTTATTACGTATTTCAGCTCTTTGATAAACGTCCAAGTCGTGTGCCTGATGGCCATTTAATAAATATTGACCACTGGTGGCATTATCAAGTAACCCCAAAATAGACATCAGCGTTGATTTTCCGCAGCCAGAAGGACCGGCAATACTTATGTAATCTCCGGCGTTAATGGTCAAATTTACATTTTTGATCGCACTGATAACTCCGGCTTCTGTGGTGAAGGTTTTGGTCAGTGACTCTAATTGTATCAGTGGTTTATCACTCATTATCATGCTTCCTTTTTACGTCTACTCATCAAGAGAATAAAGTTAGTTGTGTTTTATTGTTATTGCTGGCGTAAAGCTTCGTTAGGTTCTATCGTTGTTGCCTGCTTGATTGGCAGTAAAATTGCGACTGCTGCAACAAACATCACTATGCCAGCTGTTAATAGGTACATGGTTAAATTTAGCGGATCAGTTTGGTAAAGTACGGTAGCTAATAAAGGTGAAATAAATACCATGATAAAAGCTCCCAGCGCCACACCACCCGCACATAAAGATAAGCCTTGAATAGCAAATAAGGCACGAATTCGTTTCGGGTTAGCGCCCAAGGCCACACGAATGCCAATTTCTTTTCTACGCTGGCTAACATTATAAGCCACTACCCCCATCACCCCGCTAAGGGTAATTAAAAAGGCTAATAAGGCAAACATAGAAACCAAGAGGCCGACCAATGTAGAAGAAGCCATTGAATTGTCTTTGATGAAATCAAAACTGGTTATACTTTCCACTGGTTGCAAAGGGTCCACTTGATGAACAATGTCAGTCACTAGCGGAGTTATTGAAGATAATGGCATACTAGTATTAATCAGTAATTGCAGATCATAATGCCAACCGATAATCCAATGGGTATAAAATGTTGGAACTGGCGCAATGTTAACCCCTACTTCACGAATATCACCGACAACACCACGTATAGTTTTCCATGTTTTCCCTTCATCAAAAGATAGACGTTTTCCCAGAGGCTGCTCATTGATAAAATATTTTTCTGCAAATGATTGATTGATTAAAATAACGCGAGGGCTGTGTTCATCATCAGACTCGGTAAAATAGCGCCCTTGTAATAAAGGAATACTTAGTATTTGATGATAATTAGCCGAGACTTCATTTTTCAAGGCATCTGGCCGTTCATCACGATCAACAGGTGGTTGTCCCTCTATTTGGAAGAACCTTCGTTTATCTCTAATTTTAACAAATGGAACTTCAGTAGAAAAAGCTACGCTGGTTATTTCAGCAATGGCTTCTAGTTTACTAACTGTCTCACGCACAAAGTTCACTCGGTTTTCAGGGCTTGAGGAGAGGTTCACCGCGATAATATTGGCGGTTTCAAAACCAGTTACTTGATGACTTAAACGATACAAACTTAAACTGAGCAAAGAGGCACTGGTTAAAATAATAAATGCCAAACTAAATTGAGTGACTAACAGCGCTTGGCGCAGTTTAATGCTACTGCCACTGGCGGTAATGTTGCCACTGCCTTCTTTTAAGGCTTCATTAATATTACGTTTTTGAAAAGCCGCGGTTGCACCGCTAAGAATACCGGTAAACAATGAGATCACTAAACAGAAGGTCAGTACACTGCCATTGATTTTTACTTCGCTGGCAAGCGGGGTATAAAGCGCAGCAAACTCAGAAAGTAAGTCAACACTCATATAAGCCAGTCCCAGCCCTAATAGCCCACCTATTAAGGATAAGATGATACTTTCTGTTAATACTTGTCGGGCAATACGCCTAGGGTTTGCCCCTAAAGCTTCTCTTATGGCGAATTCTTGTTTACGACTGGCCATACGTGCGAGGTTTAAATTAGCGACATTGGCACAAGCAATAAGTAATACTAGTGCCGTGATCCCCATAAGCAAATAAAAAGTAGGACCGGCGTCGCCTGTCATATCGATACGCATTGGCGTTAAGGTATTGCTTAACCCTTGACTCTGCGGGTAGTCGTCAGGGTACGAAGAAGCCAACTGATGGGCAATAGTATTAAACTCAAGACTGGCACTTTGCAAACTAACACCTGACTTTAATTTGCCATACATCATAGAAATTGGCCTTGAACGTTGACCAATAAACATATCACTACCCCTACCACCACATGAAGAAGAGCCCATCCAGATGTCATTTTTAAAGGGGTACGCAGGCAAAGGCGGTAATACACCAATCACTTGAATTGCCGCGTCATTCATTTGCAGCACCGTGCCAACTACATCAGGATTACTGCCAAATTTTTCTCGCCAATAATGATGTGACAAAACAATTAAAGGTTTGGCGCCAGGTAAATCTTCTCCTGGTAAAAAGGTACGACCTAAGATAGGGCGTATACCTAACATTTCAAAAAAATCCCAACTTACTACGCCGCCTTCAACATTGGCAGCATTACCGTAGCCGTGCAGAGTAAATGCCATTTGATGATATTCAACTAAATGGTCGAGACTTTCATTTTTGGCAATATAATCCAAAGCGGTCGGTACAGAAACAGGCACATCAAAACGGTTTATTCTAGGATTGTTCGTTTTGAGTTTAATTAGCTGTTTGCCATCGGCAAAAGGTAAAGGGGCTAATAATACGTTGTGCACCATACTATAGATGGCGGCATTCGCTCCTATGCCTAATGCCAGAGTGATGACAATAAGTGCACAAATCGCGGGCGTTTTTAAAAAATTTCGACAAGCAAATTGTATGTCTTCAATGAGTGTTTGCATTTATCTGTTGTCCTTATAATCATTCATCTAATCTTTTCCTGGCTATTTTTATCTAACGCATTAATTTAGCGTTTTGAATTAGCGTAAGGTCAATTTATTTAGCTTAGCGTACTTATTGGTGGATGATACGATTACGTGATCACCTTCCCTTAACGGAGACAAAATTTCGATAAGGTCAACGGAAGTGCGACCAAATTTAACCTGTATTCGTTGTGCCGACGTTTGGGATTCATTGAGTACAAAAAGACTACTGGAGGAGTATTCCTGACTGTAAACAGGGCGCCTTAGCTTTAAGACATTCTTTAAATGCTCTAAAGCAATGACGCCGTCGATGCGTAAATCAGGTCGAGCGCCCATTAAAATATCCCCAGTAAAATAAACGTCAACAATAACAACACCTTCTTTCACTGCTGGATTGATACGTTTTACGATTCCCGCAGCCAATTTTCCGCCTGCAGAGATTACTACCGCTTGACCTTTCTTAACCTCTTTAACTTGGCTTTCTTGTACTCGTAATTGTGCTTTTAAATTGTCTTGTTCGGCAATACGAGCCAGTAAAGTACCTACTTTAAAGGGTTCACCAACTTGTAAGGTCACTTCTTGCAGTATGCCTTTGGTGGTGGCTTTTACCAACAGATCTTCAGCCAGTTTTTGTTGTAGCAATAATTGACGTGTCGCCTGATTAATTTTGGCTTGTGCCGCTATTAATTCAGCTTGTTTCATTTTTGGTAGGCTGTCTAATAACTCAATTTCCAGTTTGTGCTGAAATTCCAGTTGTTTCTCCAGCAATATCGACTCATGGTAATCAATACTTGATACCGCACCCGTTTTTACTAATCGCTGATTGGCTTCTCGGCGCAGCTTGGTCATTTGATAACGAGCGCTAAAGTCTGCCACCACAATACGTTGTTTTAGTACGGCTTGCTGCCATCGTTGCTGTAATGAATTAAGAGCCGATTGCAATACTTCTACTTCCAGTTTGGCTTCATCGACGGCTTGTATGAGTTCAGAGTTTTCCAGCACCATAATAATACTACCAACTTCAACGATATCACTGGCTTCAAGTCGTATTTCTTTAACTTGTCCACTTGATGTGGCAGATAAAAAGTTTGATGCTATTGGCACTAAAATACCGGATGCCCGTATTTCTCGCACTAAATCACCTTTTTTCACCTGAGCTATAATCACTTCTTCACGAGAAATTTGCGTTTCACCGCTGATATTATTGATACGACTCCAGACAATAATCAGTAATATAATAACGCTACTAACAATCGCTAGCTTTTTAAATAGCGGAACAGGTATTGACTGTTTTTTAGGTATTTGCATAAGGTTTCAAATAATTCACAACAAACTTAATAAAATGTGGCTAGTGCTTTAAATAAAGAGCCAAGCCACTCTCTTTGACAATGGACTTGTTAAGGACATCAACTTAAAGATTAGGCAGCCAAAATATATGAGCGGCAGAGTAAATCCCTAAACCCATAGCCCCAGTCAGCAGTAATATAGTGCTTGCCATAAGGTATTGGCTTGTAGATTTTCCGTTATCACGGACACGAAAATAACATTCAAGTATTAACAGTGGCACAAGATAACCAGCAAAGTTTAATATTAAGTCGAACGGTCCAGTTAGATTGCCATTGGTGCCTGGGGAAGTGCCATCATTAACAAATATCCAAAAACCTCGAATAACTCGAAAAAACCAAACACCACTGACCACGATAAATAACCGTAATGCCCAGCGTCGATGAATAGTAATTTTACGGGCCATAGCAAAACGTACGGTCATAATTGCACAGATGATAACAAGTACCCCATCCAATGATGTACCGATTTGCCCAATAACTCCGCCAATTATCGCTTCCCGACTCCAAATCATATAAATGGCAGCAATACTAATAACTAACGAAGTCATTATGTATAAACGGCCATTGATACGATGAAGAATGGGATAGTTTTGGCGAATTTGAGGAATGAACTGGAGGGGTCCACAAAAAGAAATGACAAATGCCAATAAAATGTGAATTAATACGGCAATATTACCAATGATATCGCCTTCAATAATCCCATGGATCATCCGACTAGACCATGCTTCCCAATTTCCTTGTACGGCATTACCTCCGTAAAAGATCATGATGTAATAAGCAAAAAACCATTGACCAAAAACAGCCGTCAAGAACCAAGTCCCGGCACTGGCATTTAGCATTTTGCGGGCAATATTAGTATTGTCCTTTAAGTTAGATAACCCATAAATACTGCTCATCGTCATTATATATTCTCCACTATTCTCTATGTTTAATGAATCTAGATTAAATTTGCCGGTGACTCAGTTAAATAACTCAGTAAAATAGTTCAGTAGGCAACTCGATTCAATTTATGAGAAATATAGAGTTTAAAGGTCAAGTATAAAACGCCCAATGTGTGTCAATTATTGAATTTTCATCGTGTGGGAAATATTGGCAAGGCAGCAATTTTGTTGATAATGGCTCTATAAATGTCAACTATGTGCCAATTAATGTGGCTTTTTGTCCATTTCTATTCAAAAAGAATGAAAATGCTAACAATGAATATTTAAATTATTTTTATCAGTTTTTTGTAAAAAACTGAAGAAATGAATCATTAAGCCGATGGTTTTTGAGTTGGTTTGGTCGCCGTTATTTCAATACGACTTTGATTTGAGCATTAAGTGCCGCGATTTTTGCTAACATTTTTGGATCTGGGTTGGCAGATGAAGCCAAAATATTAGCGGCTACTTTAAAATGATTTTGGGCGGCAGCATAATTTAGTCGATGTAATTGACTTTTACCTAGTTCGACATTAAGGTTGATTTTATCATTCAATCTACGTTGGTCTAATTGTTCGCTTAGGAACAAAAGGTAGTTTTGAGAACTGGCGAGTTTACTTTTGGTTATGGGTTGTAGTGGGGGTTGTTTTTGTGATTGTCGGTGTAACTGGTTTTCTACTTTTAGTTGCTTCATGGCCTGATGGAATAATTTGCCGTAATGACAGGGGTCTGCATCATCTTGCTGTTCAAAATTTCCTAAAGCCGATGAAAATCCCGTCCAGCACCTAGTTTTTGTTACATTATCTTCAACTACTGAAGGTACAGACTGTACAACTAAGTCTCTTTTCCCACTGATAAAGTACCAAACTATACCGATACTAAGTAAGGTAATGACCAGTATCAGGGGAAATGTTCTATTATTGGCAGCCGAATATTCTTCTATGCTAAGTTTACGTAGGGCAACATTCTTTTCTCTTAAATCATGCTGTCCTTTTTTATATTGTAAAGACAATTCAAAACAATGGTGACGAAACTCTTCATCATCTAAACTTAGAGATTGCGGAGAAAGGTTAAAAAGTGCCAGGATTTTTGTCACATGTCTGTCGGGTATTACCGGATATCTAGGGTTACCTAACCTGTCTCGGGTCGCAAACCAACGGGTTAGAGATGTTGAGTCTAAACCTAATTGAGCAGCAAGCTGTTTGCGCGTTTTAATCTCTGGATTCAAACCACTTCGCAAAAGCGTATTGAGTTTACTTTTATCAATTTTCACAAAATATACCGATAATGTAACCTGGATGTGATTAATATAATTTAACTTTTGATACCAAAATTATATAGTTAATTTATGTTAAGAGAAAGCCTCTTTAGATAAAAGTCAATTTGAAGATAGCTTTTAAAAACAAAATTATGCATGGAATTAATCTCCATTATTCTTGTTGTTAATAAAGTTTTGACTGGTTATTCTCATTGAACTTTATAGGTAAAAAACAAAAAAGCCAATGGATAAACATTGGCTTAAGTAATTTTAATTCAGCTTAGCTAGAACTAATTCATACTAGCTAAGTTTAGTTATTTGAAAAAACAACTTGGCCACCAAGAATAGTTTCAAGCACTTTAACCTTATGAATATCATAGCGGTCTACTTCAAACAGGTTTTTATCTAAAATAACAAAATCTGCCTTTTTACCTACTTCAATTGAACCAATTTGCTTGTCCATATGCATTTGGTAAGCGCCGTCTATAGTGTAACCTTTGATTAAAGTCGCGATATCTAAACGTTCATGTTTACCTGGTTGAATCGGGGCATTTTCTTGCTCAGGTGTTTGACGGTTATGGCCAATTTCCATATTGAAAATTGGTGACATACCTAATGAACCAGCACCTGTTGCCGGGAAATCGCTGCCAAATGACATTTTAACCCCCGCTTCTTTTAAGCTGTTAAATCTAAAATAACGATTGAACTGATCGTCACTAACAAATTCTTTGCCAAATTCATCATATGATGCCCATAAAGGAGTACTTTGGGCAATAACATTTAAGGTAGCGAAGCGTTTAACGTCGTTATTTGTCATTACTTGAATGTGGCAAATGGCATATCGACTTGTGCTGTTATCTTGTGATGAGTCTTTACGCACTAACTCAATGGCATTCAACGTTTCGGTAATCGCTCGCTCGCCCAATGCATGAATATGAACATCAATATTTTCTGCACTGGCCTCGGCGATCAGAGTATTCATTTGTCTCTGGCTAAATACGGTTACGCCATTATTGCCTGGCTCACCTTGATAGTCTTCAAACATACCTGCGGTTTTACCTTCAATGGTGCCATCGTTCATAATTTTTAAGGTATTGATATGATACATATCGTGTTTGCTGCTTTTACGTTTTTTCAAAACAATATCAATGGCATCTTTCGCTTTATCGGCATGGCCAATCATATGAGAGGCGACCATTCGTATGGTCATATCACCTTGTTGTTCAACTTTTTGCAAAACGTTCATTTGCAACGATTCAACATCTGAAGCACCGGCATCAAATACTGCGGTTATACCATAACTGTTCATAATATTAATCACATCGGCGGTACCAAGAGCCACAGTATTTATATTGATAATATCGAGTTTCTCTATGCCATCAGTGGCTGTCGCCTCAAGTAAATAACCGGTGGGTATGCCACTTTTGTCGCGTTTGTAATAGCTAAATCCTGGCTCAGGATCTGGTGTGTTTTTATTTACAGCTAACAACTCCATTGCTTTGCTATTAGCCCAAGCACCGTGAAAACCTTCATCCATTAGATAAACGGGGCGATCAGAAACTATTTTATCCAACATTGCACTGCTAGGCCCTTGTGGACCAAAAGCGCTAGCGAGGAATCCGTAACCAAAAATGACTTTTGCTTGCGGATTTTGCTTGGCGTATTCAGCAATTTGTTGATACCAGTGCTTAGGGCCGGCAAAGCTGTCGAGTGATAAACTGCGAACGTAAGCGCCACCCATAACTGGATGCGCATGGGAGTCGATAAAGCCGGGTAATAACATTTTTCCGTTAAGATCTTGTTGTTTTGTGTTTTTTCCAAGCCATGTTTTAGCTTCAGATAAATTACCAACGAAAACAATATCACCATCCTTTACCGCAACAGCTTCAACCCAAGGTTGTTTTTCATCAAGGGTATAAATTTTGCCATTAAATAATAATAAATCAGCATCAGGCGACGAAACACTGTTAGCAAGTGAGATAGTCGATATTAAGGTGATAAAAATTGGAAAAAGTAAACTTAAAAACTTCATAAAACCCTCATTAAAAGTAATAGTGCGATCAGTATTGTTGAGTAAACACTCAAGACACGGAGAACACATTTATGTGTTTTGCCTCATCAACTCTGATGAAAACTTGAATTCACTGGCAAGTAACATTTTTGGTAGCACAGTCACTCAATAAAAAAAGTGAAAAGCGTAGTCAAACCTTGCTAAAACTTATCTAACATTTTGTGATACATCATGCCTAAGGCAAGTAGCGGAGAGCGTAAATGTTGGCCACCAGGGAAAGTCAGGTGTTTTACTTTTGCAAAGGTATCAAAACCTGTTGATGGTCCATCAATTGCTTGGGCAATTAACTTTGCCGCAACATGAGTAATATTAACGCCATGACCTGAATAAGCTTGAGCATAATAGATGTTATTCGCCAAACGACCTATTTGTGGCAAGCGATTAGCGCCAATACCAATCATACCCCCCCACTGGTAATCAATATTAATATCGCTAAGTTGTGGAAATACTTTCAGCATCTTAGGGTAAAGCGCCGCTTGAATGCTTTTAGGATCTCGACCTGAGTAGTTACACATGCCGCCAAACAATAAACGTTTGTCAGCTGATAATCGGAAGTAGTCGAGATCAATTTTTAAATCACAAACGGCATGATTACCGGGTAATATTTGTTGATAAACGGACTCACTAAGAGGCTCTGTGGCAATAATGTAGCTACCAGCAGGTAATACTTTATTCGATATTTTAGGCATTAAGTCGCCTAAATAGGCATTACCAGCAAGCACTAATTTTTTTGCTATTATTTGCCCTTGTGCTGATTTAATGGTGACGGTATCGCCTTGAATGATTTCTTCAACGGCTGAGTTTTCAAATATCTGAACACCTAAATCAGCAGCAACCTTTGCTTCTCCTGTGCAAAGGTTCAGCGGATGTAAATGACCGCTGCCTTGATCTTCAAAACCACCAATAAAGTTTGTTGAGCCAACTACTTGTTGTTGAAGTGTGTTTTGGTCGAGCATTTTAATCGAGTGTGGATAATCGCTATTTATAAGAATTTGATAGTCTTGCTCTAAAGTTTTCATATGTTTAGCGCGGGTGGCTAAGTCACAATAGCCCATGGTTAAGTCGCAATCGATGTGGTATTTGTTAATGCGATCAATCACTATTTTATTGGCGCTGGTACCTAAAGCGGTAATAGTATTAATACCTTGTTGGCCAATCACTTTTTTAAATTTTGCTAAGTCATGGCCAATACCACGAATTATTTGTCCGCCGTTACGGCCAGATGCACCCCAGCCTATTTTATGCTGCTCAAGCAATGCTACTTTGTAGCCACGTTCTGCTAACTCGACGGCTGTAGCTACACCACTAAAACCACCACCAACAATGCAAACATCGACACTTATTGATTCTGCTAACTTTGGATAGTCCGTTGCATAGTTTAGTGACGAAAAATAATAAGAGTTAGGATAAGTATTTGTATGTATGGCTGTCATCGCTATTTACTCCTCATTGCCGTCTTTTATAAATGCTGTGCTACAGTGTAAATTATAAACACCAGTGTAAAGTATATCGAACGATGGTAACTCAAACAATGACTTATGCCAAGCAATTGATATATAATATTGAACAGTTATCTTAAAGTGTTAAAAATTCTATAATTACACGCTATCATCGAGGGAATTTACGTGGACGTAGGTGCAAGATTAAAATCAATTAGATTGCTGAAAAAGATCTCACAACGTGAACTGGCTAAAAGAGCCGGGGTGACTAACAGCACGATTTCGATGATAGAAAAAAATAGTGTCAGCCCTTCTATTAGCTCATTAAAAAAAGTATTAAACGGTATTCCAATCTCGCTGGTTGAATTTTTTAATGAAGACTATAACAGTGAGCAAACTCAACAAGTTGTTTACAACGAAGATGAGTTAATGGATATTGGCTCGGGTGATGTTCAGATGAATTTAGTTGGCAAGTCTTTCCCACGTCGACAAATGACTTTCTTAGTTGAAACTTACCCGCCAAATGCCGATACCGGTACAGAAATGTTGCAAAATGATGCTGAAGAAGGCGGTTACATTGTAGAAGGTCAAATTGAATTAACTGTAGGCAGTGATGTATACATACTTAAAGCCAACGACAGTTATTATTTTGACAATAACAAGCCTCACCGCTTTAGAAACCCCTTTAACGAAGTTTGTAAAATAGCAAGTGCCACCACACCAGCTAATTTTTAATGTTTTTTTAGCCAAGGTAAATTTCAGACAAAAAAAAGCTCAGCTAAAATAATTGCTGAGCCGTTTAACAAGGGAAAACATAACAAAAAACTATCCAACCTCACTCGTTGAGCAGTGAATCTATCTTAATACCTTCCCTTGTTTTTTACTGTGGACAATTCGTTAAAGTTTGTAACGGTGCAACCTCTTTAGTTATTTCTTATTTCTTATTACGACAACCGTTAGTCAACGTCTAAATCGGTTTATGTCTACATATCCAAGCTCATCATTTGTTTCTCTTGTTGTAAATAATTAACAGTGTGTTTATGTGTCTGAAAACTTATAACCCATTGTTTAACTGTTTATAGTTATTGATTTTCATGTTGACTTATTATTGTAATGATAATATAAAGTGACAATTGATACTTGTTGTGTTTGAAATAATATACGGTTGTAAGGGTCTTATGCTAATCGTTATGTTACTGATAATTTGGCAAAAACTCACAGTAGGCTTGGCTTTATGGGCATGGATAAAAATAGTCGCTATTTTAATGAAGCGATGATCTTTCAAGTATTTAAATACAGTATTTATATATTACTCGCTATTGATATCTACCATTTTTTTGTTGAAGATTATTCAGCAAGCAGTCAAACTTTTGCAAAAGGAGTTTCACCAAGTCAGATCATTGAAGCGTTTACCGCAACGATTGATACGGCAGCTTGGCTAATCCTGCTATTAATCTTCGAATTAGAAACTTATATTCTTGATGATGAAAAAATTAAAGGTAAAACTAAATGGGCGATAAATGCCGTTCGGCTATTTTGTTATCTAGTCATTTTATATTCGTTTTATGGTTTTCTATCAAAATTTAATTTATTACATACCACCATTCCTTTTATTAATAATGATGTTTGTAGTCTGGTTGGTACCAGTTTCACTTATATTAAAGAGATTGATAAGTACTTGCCGTTAACTGCTGATGTTTGTAAAGGGTTGGCCAATATACCCTTAATACAAATTGTTGATACTCAAATCATCACTACTCAAGCGCAACTTATTGAAACGCAGAGACTGTCTACAGTAGAGGTTACCAACTCCGCTACTTGGTTATTCGTTGTCTGTATTCTTGAAGTTGAAGTTTTTTTACAGCTTAGAGGCAAGCTTACTAAGCAGACTTTAATATTAAGTAAGTGGCTCAAATATGTACTTTACACTGTGTTATTTATTGCTGCGGCCTATTGGGGCATTAAAGGCGGTTTGTTAGATTTTTGGGATGCATTTTTGTGGTTAGTTGCCTTTTGGTTTATTGAAGTCAATATTTTTAAATGGAACGCAGAAACCAACCAGGATCAAAGTGATGAGCCGTTGACCGAAAAATTGACTGACGGAATAAGTTAATGAAAATAATTACTGAGCAGCCTAATTATATCATTAGTGATGAACTATACATTGGTCAGCATAATTGGGATTTTCCTGAACACCTTGCTATTGGCCAATTATCAATGGAGAAATTGTTTAGAACGGTAGCGATTGAAGGCAATGGAGAAATTAGCCCTTTGTCATCAAGCTCAAATAAAATTGCTCTTGAACAGCAACAATTTGAAGATCCGTTGATGCTGGGCCGAAAAATAACTGGCGAGCAACTGCTCAATAGGCGTATTTATAATGATGCACTTTTAGTGATGCACAAAGGTGAAGTTGTTCATGAGTCATACCGTAATGGCATGACAGCAACAGATCGACACGTTATTCACTCTTGCACTAAATCACTCTGTGCTATGCAAATTGCTATAGCCATCGAACAAGGTTTACTTAATAGCAGTAATTTATTGATAACGTATTTGACTGAGTTCGCTCAGCATCAAGCATGGCATGGGGTTACTTTGCAGCATGTTTTAGATATGCAAGCAGGTATAGATTACAGTGAAGACTATACGGATAAAGATGCTCACTATTGGCGCTATGCTCGAGCCGCGGGTTATTATCCCCCCCTTGAGGGCGAAGAAGCAATAGGCGCAAAAGCTTGGGCTATTGAAAACCTCGATAGCCGAAGGCATCAGCCGGGTACTGCTTTTGTTTACAATTCTTGTTTAGCAAATGTGCTGGGTATGGTTTTAGAGCATGTTTATCAACAAGATCTTGCTGAAATATTTGAGCAACTTTTATATCAACCCGTAGGCCCTGAAACTTCAGCCTATTTTAATACCGATCCTCAGGGGTTTCCGATAACAGAAGGGCAGTTTAATTTAACATTACGAGATTTTTCCCGACTTGCCTCTCTTATGATCAACAAAGGTAAGAACTATCAAAATAATCAAGTTATCCCAGCTGACTTTATTACCGACTTAGTGAAGCCTGATGCACACTACCAACATACTTACCAAGCGAATGTTCCTGACTCGGTATTTCCAAAGGGTCAATATAAAAACCAGTTTTGGGTAGTAAACCCGGAGCAACAACAATTTACCATGTTAGGTATTCATGGCCAGTTTGCTTGGTTTGATCTCTCACGTGATTTAATGATTGTTGGCATGGGCTCTTATCCTGTTCAAGACGGTGAACTTATGATGAAATCTCTTAATACTTTGTGGCAAGGTATAGCTCAAAGCTTTAAATAATATCGTTGTCGAATAGTAAAAATCATTCACCATCTTATCTCGTTTGGTGAACATATTTATTCAATTTAACCCCTCACTGTGTCTGTTCGTTACATTTTCCCTATAAATCTTGTGATAAATACTCTAATAAATTATTTATCTAGGAACTATTCAAGCAATTCAAAAAATGTGTACAAAAAAGCAATTAACAGACAATGCTCAACGTGATAACGACAAAACTGAACGAGTGCCTGACAACACCCCAGAAGAAAACTATCCTTTTTCACTACTGAATTTTGAGGGAGTTGAAGGTGACGAGCATTGCTATTTGAAGGGCTATAATTAGTTGCTTCAACATCAAGCGTTGTACTCACCTTACCTACTGTTTCATATCTTTTAGTCAGACTTCGGCTTAAGTCCTAGCGATGTTATTTGATGACACCTTTGAGTTATTTGATGACATTTGCCCTTTCATTTTGTTGGGAATTTAACCTTTATATAGCAGGTAGTCGCTGTTGATTGGCGGCAAAGTATCGCAATGAAATATAAAAAAACTAAAAATCAAAATTTAAACAACAAGATGTTAAGGGAAAGAATGATGAAAAAAAACCATACTTTTAAGCTCTCAGCTATATCGGCAGCAATGTTTTCTGGGACTGTATTTTTAACTGCTCCAATGGTTATAGCGGCCGAAAAAGATAACGAAACTGCTGCAGTTGAGCGAATATCTATTACCGGCTCTCGAATTGCTCGAACCGAATTAGTAGGAACGGCTCCGGTGACAGTTTTAGATAGAGCACAAATCGATGCTTCTGGTGCAGTTGATATTGCCTCTTTGTTACAACAAATACCGGCGGCTAATGGTGCAAGCTTAAGTACTAACCGTGCTTTTTCAAACGGGATTGCAACGGTTGCTTTACGTGGTTTAAGTGCAAAAAATACTTTGGTTTTAGTGAATGGTCGTCGTTTATCTACCGTTAACCCTAAAGGAGTAGTGGATCTAAATAACATTCCTTTTGCCGCGATTGAACGTGTTGAAGTCTTACAAGATGGTGCATCAGCAATATATGGCGCTGATGCGATTGCTGGTGTTGTTAATATCATCATGAAATCAGATTACGAAGGATTAAAAATTCAACTTGAAACGGGTGAAAGTTCACGTGGTGATGCCCAACGAAATATTGTTGATATGACTTTTGGGCTGAACTTTGATAAAGGTAACTTTTTAATAAGTGCCAATAGAACGAATCAAAAAACATACTTTATGTCAGAGCGTAGAGTAACGGCGACCCCAGATCGTCGCAGTTATGGCGGTGTCGACTTGCGAGATCCTATTCCTGAACATAGTGCGGTAGTTACTCATCCTGATGGCGAACAAATGGTGATAAAACCAGGCAGTGAGCGTATTAACTCTTGGGATGATATGGAGTTATTTGATTGGACTAATGATGAACACATGCAAAATTACTGGCAGTACATGACCGCAGGGCCAGATATTCAACGAGATTCAATGTGGGCAAGTGGTAGCTATGAGTTATCAGATACCACTACTGCATATTTCGAATATGGTTATACCCATGCAGAAAACCAAGGAAAAAATCAAATACAATCACCATTAGATATTTGGGACGAAGGTATAGCGGTTTCGGCAAATAATATTTTCAATCCGTTTGGTGAAGATGTCAGAGTAGGTCGTGCACTGTGGGAAACTACTTCTACAGGTACACGTCATTACATTGATAATAAAACCAATGACCGTCGTTATACCTTGGGGGTAAATGGTGAGTTAGGCAATTGGGATTGGGATATCTCTTATACCAGTGAAAAATTTGACTCGATTAATTTAGCGACTGAAGTTTCAGCAAGTCGCTTGGCAGCCGCAGCGGGTGACTCAGATGTCTGTGAAGCACGTAATGATGGCTGTGTAAGCATTGATTTATTTGGTCGCCGTGGCACCATGACACCAGAAATGGCGGGTTATATTTCTGAACAAGGCACAGTGTTAAATGAAGGTTTGATGAATACTTGGATGCTTAATTTAAGTGGTGCTGCCTTTGAACTACCGGCTGGTGAAGTCTATATTGCTGTTGGCGCAGAGTTACGTGAGGAAGATGCATCAACAAACGTTTCACGTATTTATGAGGCGGGCGATACGGTCTTTGGTGGCGGCGCGGCAGATACCTTTACTCCGGAGCCTAGAGAAATTAAAGAAGTCTATGCAGAAGCTATTGTTCCGGTATTGTCAGATGTTTTTTTAGCTAAAAATTTAGAGTTAGACTTTGCCGTTCGATATTCTGACTACAGTGACTTTGGTAGTACAACAAACCCCAAAGTAGGTTTGAAATGGCGTCCTATTGAAGAAGTGCTTGTTCGTGGTTCGTGGAGTGAAGGATTTCGTGCACCAGGATTAAGTGAATTATATGCGGGTCAATCAAGAGGCTATGATGCCGGAGTTCAAGACCCCTGTCGTAATGATGATTGGGCGACTTTGCCTGGCTGTGCACAACAAAACCCTACTCCGGTCACTGGTGCTTGGACTATTGGTGGCGGTGAACCCTCCATACAACCAGAAACCTCAGAAAGTATTACTGCGGGTATTGTTTGGACACCAGATTATATTGACGGATTTTCTATAACCGTTGACTATTTTAATATTAAAAAAGATAATTTAATTTTTAGCCCAAGTGCCAATGAAGTGATTAACGATGTTGCGAATGGCGGTGGAGTTTATGATCCTGCTTTAGTTATGCGACATGCTGACGGCAGTATTAATGCTATTCGTGCAACATTATCAAATGTAGGTCAACAAGAAATAAGTGGCATGGATTATTCAGCCAGTTACATACTTCCGACAACATCGATGGGTGACTTTAGTGCTTTTTGGGGAGCTTCAAATCTTCAAAAATATGTTGACGCAGGTCAACAGCGTTTAGGCCGGTATTTTCAAGAGTCGGGCTCTTGGACTGAATGGCGCCATACCTTTCGTGCAAATTGGAGTTTAGATAATATTAAAGTCAGTTATAACAGTAACTATACTGGCAGTGTTACTCAAGAGGAAAACTCTTGGGCATACCCAGAAGGCTCTGAGCATTTAAAAGAGTTAGACCCGTATTTTGTTCATAATATTCAAGGAGCTTATACTTTTGATAGTTTTGATACTACGGTAACTGTTGGTATAGATAACTTTACCGACGAAGAGCCAGCGCCAGTAATGGGTGATTACCGTAATGGTTTTGACGGCTATGGTCCAATAACCTCCGTTGGACGTTATTATTACCTAAGGTTAGCGATAGAGTTTTAGTTACAACTGAAATCTAACAATGAAACTGAGGTTGACATGGCTCAGTTTTGTTGTTTATTCGACTTTAATAACAAGATATATTAATCCGATTGGTATTGCTTAAATCAAGTAGGTAAATTTCACGAACACTTAGCTTTTAAATTAGGTTACAGATTACATCTTTTGCACACCATTACGGCTTTGATATTTAGTTGATTTTAAATTAAGGCGACTTGTTAATTTTCAGTACAATCAGTTTTTAATAACATAGGTAAACTCCCATATGCATCATGTTTCTAGCCGGATAAAAACCATTGTTTCTCTTGTTTCATTAAAGAGTATTTTGGTTGTTTTTCTAATAAATTCTATCTGCGCCTTTTTGAAAACTATTTACCACTTGACCGTGGTAGAAAGTAGTTTTGATTTTTTCTTTGCCGAGTTTTACGGCTACTTTAAAACTCTTAATGTCTTCGGTTTTTCGCTGGCATTTTGTTATTTAATCCTATCTCGCGGCCCTGATAGTAAAATGTCAGTTGCTCGTATTGCGATGATTGGTTTATTAGCTTTTGCTGTTAGCTTTCCATTTGTCTACCTCACAGGTCAACCCTGGAATGAAAGCTCACTTCATCCTTTAATCCAAGTGACTATCTATTCAATCTCAACACTATTATTTTCTGCTTGGGCAATAATGATTATTGTTTATGTGCAAAGTAAAGAGTCTCAGCCTAAATTTCAAATGCTGAAACAACAAATTGCTGAACAGTCCATTGAACGAGAGCGAGTTGAAATGGAATTGCACCTATTACAGGCGCAAATTGAACCTCACTTTTTTTACAATACGCTCGCTAATTTACATAACCTGATAGATTATGATGCGGAAAAGGCCAAAAACTTATTAGAAGAACTTACCGAATACCTTCGCTCTACCGTACATCAATATCGTCATAAATATATCAAACTGTCAGAAGAGCTTGATATGATCAGCCGTTATCTTAATATTCAAAAAATTCGTTTTGGTGAACAACTCACCTATCAAGTGGTGGTCCCCGATAATTTACTGCACTATCCAATTTTACCGATGTCGGTATTAACACTCGTTGAAAATGCCATCAAACATGCGGTAGAAAAAAACAATGGCGAAGGCGAAATTATTATTAGTGCTCAAATAAAAAATAAAGAATTGCTTACACTAACCGTTACCGACAATATTGGCTCTTTAAAAAGTAAGTCTTATGGTACTGGAATCACCAATTTAAATGCGCGTTTAGCAGTGACCTACGGTAATAGCGCTAAGTTTACTATGCAATGTAATCCGGGTAAAAATACCCTTGCCCAACTTGAGGTACCAGTTAATGGTTAATATTGTTATTGCAGAAGACGAAGGAATATTACGTCTTAATTTAGAAAGGAAGCTGAAAAAATATTGGCCTCAGGGCAATATAATCGCCTCTGATAAGTGCGGTAAAGAGGCACTTGAGTCAATTGAAAACTTAAAACCTGATGTGGTTTTTTTAGACATTCAAATGGGTGACCTTACGGGTATTGAAGTTATTCAGCAATGTAAGCATCAATGCCATGTAGTATTCATTACCGCTTATGATAAATATGCCATAGAAGCTTTTGAGGCTGGTGCGATTGATTATCTGTTAAAACCTTATTCAGACAAACGATTAAAAGATTGTATTGATAGATTAAATGTTCGTCTTGCCTCAGCGCCGATAGATATAAAGCAATTATTAAGTAATATTTCGGCGAGCAATGAACACTATTTAAAGTGGCTGAAAATTCAAATAGGCAGTAAGTTTTGGCTATTAGATATCAAAGATATTATTTGTTTTAAAGCCTGTGGTAGGTATGTCAAAGTGCTAACGAAAGACCGTGAAGCTTTAGTTCGTATGCCTTTGAAGAATTTATCTTTACAACTCGACCCTGATACATTTTGGCAAGTACACCGCAGTACCATTGTAAATATACAACACCTAGATTTTGTTCAAACCTCTGATAGTGAACAAATGCATGCTCACATGAAGCAGTTGCCCGAGGCCATCGCCGTTAGCAGAAGCTTTGCACACTTGTTTAGAAACCTTTCGGCAGATTAATATCATCTCAACTTAATGCACTGTTAAGTCTGTTGGCAACAATCCCCTTACCGTTGGTGACTATCGCGCTTTCGCTAAATAGTATTACTTGTTTAATATAACTAAAGCTTAGTTAATTTGAAGAAATACTATGATCTCAGATGTAATATTATCGACGTCAAACTTATCAAGCGCAGAACGCTTTTATGATGGCTTTCTCGCTTTATTTGGCGCACAAAAAACCATTCAAAATGACTCCCGGATTTTGTGGAAATGTCGAAATGAAAATGTTGGTTTAATTCTATGTGAGGCAAATAAGAAATTAACAAGTCAAAAAATTTGTTCCCTTACTGTTGCCTTGCAAGCTACATCGCCAGCAGAGGTTCGTATGATTCATCAAGTGGCAATACGCTTAGGTGCAACTTGTGCAGGTAAACCTACGGTCAGCGAAGCAGGTGAACATGAAGCGTATTTTTGGGATGCAGATCAAAATAAGTTTGGCATCTTTTACCATCAATAAATAATCAGTTTCATTTACTAGGAGTTAATAATGGCGGCAATTGCACAACAAGGCCCTTCTGAAAACTGGTCTTCCCGACTAACCTTTTTGATGGCATCTATTGGCTTTTCTGTTGGGCTTGGCAATATTTGGCGATTTCCTTATGTAACAGGGGAGAATGGCGGTGCGGCATTTGTTTTGGTGTATTTAGCTTGTGCGGTTTGCATTGGTGTGCCCTTAGTGATGTCTGAATGGGCGATTGGTCGCCGTTCAAAAGGTGCGGCGTCAGCTGCAGGCAGTTTTAAAGAGTTGGCAACACAAAATAAGCTATCGAGCCGTTGGTCAGGTGTCGGCGGAATGGCAATTGCCGCGGTATTTATGATGATGTTGACCTACACCGTTATCACTGGCTGGACATTAGATTATTTTACCATGGCGATAGTAGGCGAATTTAATCAAATTAATGCCGAGCAATCTAAGTCAGTATTTGATGACTTAATGGCAGATCCCATTCGATTACTTTTTTGGCACTCAATTGTGATAATCGCCATTGTCTTGATTAATGCCAGGGGATTACAAGGCGGTATTGAAAAGGCAGTAAAGATTTTAATGCCCTCGTTGCTAATATGCATGGTTGTAATGGTGCTTTACGCTGGATTTGTTGGCGACATGGATGCTGCCGTTAGCTTTTTATTAACACCAGACTTCAGTAAAATTACCGGAAAAACCTTTCTTGTTGCCCTCGGACAAGCCTTTTTCTCTATTGGTATTGCTATGGCCGTAATGGTGACATATGGCTCGTATTTAAGTAAAGACACATCTATTACCCAAAATGCCTTTATTGTCGTGTTTGCCGATACCTTTGTTGCGATGTTGGCTGGTTTTGCTATTTTTCCGCTGGTTTTTGCTCATGGTTTAACACCTGATGCTGGTGCTGGTTTGGTCTTTCAAGTATTACCTATTGCCTTGGGCGATTTACCTGGTGGTCAGTTCTTTACCGCTATTTTCTTCTTATTACTTATCGCTGCAGCATTTACTTCTTGCATCGGTAACTTTGAACCGATTATTGCTTGGACGGCTGAAAAATTTTCCATGACTAGAAAAAAAGCATCTTATAGCAGTGGTTTGGTCATGTGGCTGTTAGGCATTACTTCAGTATTGTCGTTAAATGCTTTAAAAGACTTTCATCCATTTGGTTTTATTAACCTTTTTGAAGGTAAAACTATTTTTGAAAATTTTGATTATATTTCGGCGAGCATCTTATTGCCTTTAGGTGGTTTATTAACCGCAATTTTTGTTGGCTGGCGAGTGCCTGCAAAAGAGATGCAAGAAGAATTAGGCTTAAAGAGAACAGCTTTTGTTATTTGGCAGGTATTAATCAAATATGTAGTACCTATCGCTATCATTATTGTTTTTATTTCAGGCATTACTTCTTAGCAACAGTTTGACAATTATTACCCACAAGCCTTGCTTAACTAAAGAGATTATTTTTTTAAGCGGCGCTATTTGATTAATTTACCTGAGTTTATTTATGAAATCACCCTCGTGTGTACTTGTGTTTTTTGCATTTTTTGTATGTTTTACCAGCTTCGCTAGTATTGAGAAATATACCGAATTGACTATCGTTAGTAGCAATAGCGAACAGCCAATTGAGGGCGCAATTGTTTATGATAAAAATGCGCGAGTTGGTTATCGAACCAACAGGTCGGGTAAGGTATTTATTAACAACGACATTAAACAACTGCAAATTAAAGCCAAATACCATAAGCCGCAACAGTTAATCATGGCTAATCGAACTAATAACAATATTGTCATGGTGCATGACAAGTTATTGTTACCTGAAGAGCAGAAATTAACCTATACAAAAAGCCAACGGCAATGGGGAGATTATACGCAGTATCGCGCTAATAATGATTTACTCAGTTATGATTTGTCGATCAAAGTTGAGCCAGATAAAAAGTACATTTCAGGTAATAACAAAATTCGTTTTAAAATGCTTAAATCAGATAATAAAATTCAACTAGATTTATATGAAAACCTTAATATTGATAAAATAGTCTATAAAAACCGAGAGCTAAAATATCAGCGTGAAGAAAATACTGTTTACATTACCTTCCCTAAAAACCTGGTGAAAGACGAAATTGAAACCATTGATTTTCACTACTCTGGCTACCCACAAGCAACAGGACGTTTTGGTTGTTTCACTTTTAAAAAAGACTCACAAGGAAAACACTTAATAAATACTGCCTGTCAAGGTACTGGTTCTATGGTGTGGTGGCCTAATAAGGATCAACAAGTTGATGAAGTTGAAAACATGATCATGCGAGTATCTGTGCCGTCAACATTAAAAAACATATCAAACGGGCGATTAATTAAAACTAACATAAAAGATAATGGCTATACCGAATATGTCTGGCAAACACTAAATCCGATCAATAATTATAGTGTCTCGTTAAATATAGGCAATTATGTTCATTTTGGTGAGAAACTTGCAGAACTTACGCTTGATTATTATGTGCTGGAGCAAGACTTGGCCAAAGCTAAAAAGCAATTTAAACAAGCGAAACCTATGATGATCACTTATCAAAAGTATTTTGGCCAATATCCATTTATTGAAGATGGTTATAAGTTAATTCAAGTTCCTTATACTGGTATGGAGCACCAAAGTGCCGTGACTTACGGCAATGGTTTTAAAAATGGCTATAATCGAGGTGATGGCTCAAGTGCTGACTGGACAGGGGTTGGTATTTCATTAAAGTTTGATTTTATCATCATTCATGAAACTGGCCATGAATGGTTTGGTAACAGTTTAACCAGTTTTGACTTTTCCGATTCTTGGATTCATGAAGGCTGGTGTACCTATGCTGAGGCGGTTTATGTTGAAGACCAATTTGGTTATGACGATGCGATTAAATATATTAATGGCTATAAAGATAAAGTGGCTAATAAATATCCAATGATTGGCGCGCCTTCGGTAAGTCATTGGCCAACATCCGATATATATTTTAAAGGTACGCTATTTATTAATACCTTAAGGCATATTATAAACGACGATGAAAAGTGGTGGTCAGGAGTAAAAGCGTTTACTAGCCAGTTTAAAAAGTCACAATTATATACCGTCGATGTTTTGAATTTTTTTAATGACTATTTTGATTATGATTTTGAAAAAATATTTGACCAATACCTTTATTTTAATGAATTGCCGAAGTTAGCAGTGATAAAAAGTGACAAAGTTATTAAATACAAATGGCAAGCAGATGTCGAAAATTTTGATATGCCAATTGATGTGAAAATAAATAATATTAAAATAAGAATTACGCCGAACAATGAATGGCAGACTTTAAATGTAGATGGCGAATTTTCTATAGCGGAAGATTTATTTTATATTGAGATCCTAATTAAAGAAGAGGCTCTTTAATAACTTGCTGAACCAAAGGCTTGATTAAAATATGATTTCTAATAAGCATATATAGTCATACCAACTGAGATAAAGAATCAATCAAGCGCCTCGGCTACATGGATGTAGCCGCTTAGGTTTAGTCTGGAACAATAAACCTGTGTCACTAAAAATTTATCCTCGTTTATAATTGCTTATTTAATTCTATTGGTATAACCGTTTATATATTCAAATCTTTGGCGGCGGCTTTCATAAGAAGTGTGATAGTAGTCGAAAAGTTTCCTATCTAATTTTGTTCTTGGTGATCTGAAGATTAAAAATACCACCTTATTTGAATTGGCCTTAAAGGCTCTCGAGCAATATAAAAAGATGACAATGATTATCAAAAAACTTTTATTTTAATCCTAGATATCTACAGAATTTACAAATTTAATCTATAGTAAAGATTAGCCTAATTATGACAAATTCACTATCGCAATTTGGTATAGAAAGCGAAGTTTCTCAAGGAATTCTTATTTTTTAAATTGGCTATTAGGTGGGTTATGAATATAAATTTAATACGGGTACGTTATACACTAATTTTTAGTAGCTTAGCATTATTCTTTATTATTTTAGTGGTTATGAACTTTAGTTTAGTTTCAATGACTGAAGAAAGTTTAGTGCGTTTTGGTAGCAATTTTAATCCTGCAATATCTGCGGTAATTAATGCCGACAGAGATCTTTATCAGGCCAAAGTCGCAGAATTAGAAATGTTAGCAAGTGAGCCTAATAGTCAACAAGCCAGGGAACATTATAAAAGCTATCAAGAAAATGCTGAGCAAGCTTTTGACAGAATGAAGAAATATAAACAACTAATGTCTCTATACCCAGATGTTTTAGCTAAATTAACAAAATTTGAATCAAGCTTTAAACAGTGGGAAAAAGAATCAAATGAAGTGTTTCTTTTAATTAACAATAATCAATTAGCTGAGGCTATTATTCAAAGTAAAGGAGTGGCAAGTAAACGTTTTGATGAGCTTCGATATTTTTATAACCTTGCTGGGGAAGAGGCTGATAATAAGAGTCTTTTTGTTAGCGAATCAACGATTTCTGCGGTTGAAAATAGACAAAATGTATTGCTTATTATCAGTATCATTGTGGTTTTGTTAACATTGATTACGGGTTATGCTGCGCCAAAAGCTATGGCTGATGCCTTAGATGATTTATCGGCAAAGCTTAAAGCGTTAAACAGTGGTGATGGCGATTTAACCCGAAGAATAAAAACGAATAGAAAAGATGAAATTGGCTTTGTGGCTAATGACTTTGACGAATTTATTGATGGCTTGGCTGTATTGATAAAATCTATTGTTGAACAGTCATCAAAAGTTATTGAAGGTGTTGACCAGTTAGAAGGCGGCGCAAAAAATATCAGTCAAACCAGCGAACATCAATTAGAGTCAGTAGAAATGATAGTTACTGCGGTTAATGAAATGTCGTATGCAATTGCTGAGGTTGCTAAAAATGCTCAATTAACCTCATCGGATACCCTTGAAGTTAATCGCTTAGCCAATGAAGGAAGTGCAATCACCAGCGATGCAGTGAAAGAGATAAAAGGCTTATCAATTGCTGTTGATGAAGCGACTACAGTGATTTCTAAATTATCTGAAAACTCAAAAGATATTGCTTCAGTTTTAGATGTTATACGAGGTATTGCAGAGCAAACTAATCTGTTAGCTCTTAATGCTGCTATTGAAGCTGCAAGAGCGGGTGAGCAAGGTCGTGGTTTTGCTGTCGTAGCCGATGAGGTTAGGAACTTAGCCAGTAAAACACAACAATCAACTGAAAATATACAACTGATGATTGAAGCATTGCATAAAGGAGTTGAGGAGGCGGTAACTGCTATCAATAAAGGAAATGCCGCGACTCAGGTGAGTGTAGAGTTATCAGAGAAAACCTTGGAAGCTCTTGACAAAATTCATGAAGCATCAAATCGAGTAGCAGATGTTGCCGCTCAAACTGCAACGGCGACGGAAGAACAAAGTCAAGTGGCAGACGATCTTAGTAAAAACCTTACAATGATGTCAGATCAAACCAAAGAAAATCATGATGTCTCTCATGAAAACAGTCAGTTAGCTGAAGCTACCATGGAGTTGGCCACCAAATTAAATGATTCTGTCACAAGATTTAAATTATCTTAATTGTGCGGTAATTTATAGGTCTGTGGATTAGGGTTAGATGTTTTTAAGTTGTTAAAGATTGCATGCTTAATATGACTTTAGCTGCAAGTATAAAGGATAAGGCCAGTAAAGATAACTAACCTTATCCTTCATTCTTTAGAAAGAATACTTAACTTTAACACCACCATTAATGCCACGACCAATACCAAAATGGCTTAGCCCTGTATCGGCAACACCTGAGTCATAATATAACTCGTCAGTGATGTTATCAACATAAGCTGAGATTGACCATGACATACTTGTCGCACTAAATTGCGCACCTAACAAGCCATATGAAGGAAGGGCATAGGCGTCATTACCGCCCATAAACTCATCGCCAAAGGTTTCGGTCTGCCAGTTATAAGATACTTGTAAAGCTAGATCTACATCGTTATCTAGGTACCAGTAGTAACTACCAACAAAGCTGATGGTAACATCAGGAGCTGCAAGTTTTTTACCAACGAGTGATGAACCATCTAAGTCTTCACCTTCAATCACTTCTGAGTCTTGTATCGCGGTGGCTAAAAATAATCTTAAGTTATCAGACGGTAGATAAGTTACATCAAACTCAATACCTTTACCTTCTGCTTGACCGATGTTTTTGATGGTAGAGCCACCATTAGCGGCAAATACACCCTGAAAGTCTTGGTAGTCATAAAAATATAAACCTAGGTTTATTTTTAAGGTATTATCTAAAAAGTCACCTTTCATACCAACTTCATAACTATCAACAACTTCTGGATCATAACTGGCTAAGGTTGTCCCTTCTGGCATTTCACCGCCGTATAGCTCTGAACCCCAAAACTCAGTATCAATATCGTCAATTACACCGTCGGGTTCGTAATCAAACCACTCTTCTTCTGCATCCCAACCGGTCCAGTCTTCATAAGCAATTTCGAAGGCGAACGTATTATAACCACCGGCTTTATAACCCCGTGAGTAGTTTGCATAAACATTAATGTTATCAGTGAGTTTGTGATTTAATGCTATACGAGGAGTAAATTCAGACCAATCTTTTTCATCTTCAATCCACTGACCACCAGTATGTCCACCTACTAGCCAATAGTGACCTAACCAACCATCGGGCTCCGGTAAACTTAAGGCAAATTCTTTATTGTCATAAGAGAAGCGACCACCTACCGTAAGATCTGTTTTCTCAGTCATCGACCAAGTAACATCACCATAAATTCCCCAGCCAGAGTTAGTACCGCGGGCATTAATTTCTTCTCTAACGCCGTTAACACCTTCTCCAGGACCAGGAATTTCACCATCGGCAACAAGCTCAGCAATTTCAGCAGCATCATCAATTGGGTCTAAACCGTACCAATCATCAACCATAAGTTCATGACAGTCAGCATAATAGTTTTCTGGTTGGCTAGTATGTGAATCAAGTGATTGATCCCATTCCTCTAAGTTTGGCAGTTGTGCGCAAAAGGCGTCGTCATCGTAGCCGTTGTAGAAATATGAACTGACTTTTTCTTGATAAGCGCTAATACCAACAAACCAAAAAACATCAGAGTCGGTATTAGAGGTAATTCTGAACTCTTGACTTAAGTATTCATTATCATCGTTTTGAGAGTAGTTACCTAACGGCATAGCAGTGCCGTCATAATCTTCAAGGTAACTCCAAGTATTGTTTTTTAATGCCGTTTGAGAAAAGAAAGTTACGTTATCAAAGTCATGAGAAAAATCTAGTGTTGCAGCAAAAACTTCTGCAGCATCTATGCCATCCTCACCTAAATCACTTGAAACAGCACGTTCATCACCTTCAGTCCAAATTGAGCGCCAAACACCGCCATCTTGTTCTCTATCTTCATAATTTAAGCTTAATTTTAACTGACTGTCAGTCCAACCTTCGTAGGTGAAATTAACACGTAATGCGGTAACCTCTTTATCGTGTAAGGTGCCACCTTCAGTATTGTCAATAAAGCTATCTTGAGACTGATGGTATGCAGCAAAGCGAATGAAAGCGTCATCACTAAGTGTGGTATTAAATACACCGGTGAACTGATACATACTGTCGCTACCAATGCCAAACTCTGCACTACCTTCGGTGGCGTCAATTGCTTCATTGGTATACATGCTAATAGCACCTGATGCGGCGTTACGACCGAATAAAGTCCCTTGTGGGCCTTTAGCAACTTCTACGCGCGACATGTCATAAAAACTTGATAATGAACCACCACTTCGACCCTGATAAACCCCGTCTAGGTATAAACCAATGGAAGCGTCACCACCAATGCCGTAGTCAGCAGTTACTATGCCACGAATGCCTATTGAGTCAATGTAACTGTCGTTTTCACTACCACCATTTAATCCAGGTGTATACTTTGCAAGGTCAACCGCATTAGTTACGTTGAAATCGTTAAGAAAGTCTTCACCAAAAGCGCTAACAGATACCGGCACTTCTTTTAACGTTTGCACCCGTTTCTGTGTAACAACGATAACTTCATAATCGTTTTTAGCTTTTTTTTCTGTACTGGCTTCTTCAGCTGCTATTGCCCCTGAACTACTTAGAATAGAGGCTACGCTAACAGCCAGTAGAGATTTTTGAAAATTCATTTATTTACTTCCCCATAATTGCTAATGCTTTAAAGCATTTTAATTTTTAATAATTCACCACTCTGACATGACGATTAATTTGTTAGGCTGTATTTGATAATACACACAGTGTAAAATAAATCAAACAATAAAGTGGTGATGTGTAAAGTTTATTCATCAATTGGTTAGTTCTTATCAAGCTATATGAAGTAAAACTTAGTGAATGTATTGTAATAATTTATATTTTTTAATGGGTTAGCTTAGTAATGTTGACTGTTCGTAATTATATTCACCTTGAGGGTGAAATTGATGAGAATTGTTAAATTTTATTTACAAAGGCAGGTTGGCCCACTAGAAATGTTGATTAAAAGTGGGCGGAATTACTAGATTTGTTCTATAACTTAATCCATGTCGCTTTAAGCTCGGTATATTTGTCAAAGGCGTGAAGTGACTTATCACGACCATTACCCGATTGTTTGAAACCACCAAATGGAGCGGTCATGTCGCCACCATCCCATTGATTAACCCAAACAGAGCCAGCTTTAACTGCTTTTGCCATTTTATGAGCCTTTGTGAGGTCTGAGGTCCAAATACCTGCGGCTAGACCATAAGGGGTATCATTAGCAATTGCGATAGCTTCTTCCATAGAGTTGAAAGTGATCACCGAAAGCACAGGTCCAAAGATTTCATCAGTAGCGATAGCCATGGAATTGTTAACTTCACTGAACATGGTAGGTTGAATATATAGCCCATTTGCTACTGGGGTAGCTTTGTCACCACCACAACATATTTTAGCTCCTTCATCTTGACCTTTATTGATATAACCTAATATTCGTTCAAATTGAGTTTGGTCAACAATAGCGCCGACATTTGTCTTAGGATCTAAAGGATTTCCTGGTTGCCAAGACTTCATCGCCTCGGTGACCTTTTTAATAAACTCATCCTTAATACTAGTTTCAACTAATAATCTTGACCCTGCGGTACATACTTCACCTTGGTTAAAACAAATTGCGCCAGCGGCAGCTTGAGCAGCTTCATCTAAGTTAGGTGCATCAGCAAAGACAATGTTGGGGCTTTTACCGCCAGCCTCCATCCAAACTCGTTTCATGTTTGACTGACCAGCATAAATAAGCAATTGCTTGGCAATCGCGGTTGAGCCAGTGAATACAATAGTATCAACATCGTTATGTAGTGCTAAAGCCTTACCTACCTCGTGGCCAAAGCCAGGTAATACATTTAATACCCCATCAGGTAAACCTGCTTCTTTTGCTAATGCAGCAAGTTTAATTGCCGTTAATGGTGATTTCTCTGAAGGTTTTAATATCACACTGTTACCGGCAGCTAAGGCGGGACCCAGTTTCCAACTCGCCATTACCAGTGGAAAATTCCAAGGTACAATCGCCGCGACAACACCGACAGCTTCTCGGGTTATTAAGCCAAGCTGCCCTTCAGGAGTTGGTGCTACTTGGTCGTAAATCTTATCAATAGCCTCAGCGCTCCAGCGAATTGAACGTAAAGTACCCGCAATATCAACATTTAGAGCATCACTGATAGGTTTTCCCATATCTAATGTTTCTAACAGCGCGAGCTCTTCGCCATTTTTCTCAATTAAATCGGCAAGTTTTAATAGTGTTTTTTTACGTTTAGCAGGAGCGGCTTTTGACCACGTCCCTTTTTCAAATACAGCTCGTGCGGCAAGAACTGCTTTATCTGCATCCTCTAGTTGGCACATTGCAATATTGGCAAGATGGCGGCCGTCAATAGGGCTGATACATTCAAATGTTTGTTGGCTACTTGCATTGAGGTATTCGCCATTAATAAATGCACGACCTTCAATAGAAAGTTCTTTTGCTTGTTGCTGCCAATGAGCAAGGTTGTAAGTTTTCATATTAATTACCAATTTAAATAATTTTACTTGGTTATAAATTACCTAATACTGACAAAAAATTCAATATATTTTACACTTCAATTGATTTACAGATGGTAAACATCACTAAATAGCTTTATTACCGTCATGTTTTGGCCTAGACTGCGTTGGCATGTTCAATATAAAGAACGCTTTGTCGGTAAGTACAATTCAACAAGTGGAGAAGATTAATGATCTCATATCCTGACTCTTATTACGCAGCTTCTGCGAACAGAGCTTCGAATTATTCAGAGCTTAAAGGTGAGGTGACTGCAGATATTTGCGTAGTTGGTGGCGGATATAGTGGTTTATCAACGGCCATTGCCTTACAGGAAAAAGGTTATCAGGTGGTATTGCTAGAGGCGGCCAATATTGGTTTTGGTGCCTCTGGGCGTAATGGTGGACAATTGGTCAATAGCTTTAGTCGCGATATTGATCATATCGAAAAACATTATGGTATGGATACTGCGAAAGCTATGGGCGATATGGCCTTTGAAGGTGCTGATTGCATTCGTGATTTAATTAAACGCTACAATATAGAGTGCGATTATAAACAAGGTGGTTTTTTTGCTGCTTTTACCGACAAACAAATGAAAGGCCTAGAGCACAAACAAGCACTATGGCAGCGTTATGGTAATAACAAGCTTGAGATGGTCTCTGGAAAAGACCTTAAGACTATAGTTGATACTAACGCTTATGTCGGCGGATTGGTTGATCAACATTGTGGCCATATTCACCCATTAAAACTGGCACTTGGCGAAGCTGCTGCTTTGTCTTCAATTGGCGGACAAATTTTTGAGCAGTCAAAAGTAATAAAAATAGATGAAGTTAAACAAGGTTTAAACGAAAGTGTTGTTGTTAAAACAGCAAACGGGCAGGTGAGTGCCAAAACACTCGTACTGGCTGGTAATGCCTACATGGGCGGTTTATCACCAGAGCTATCAAAAAAATCAATGCCCTGTGGTACTCAAATAGTCACTACTGAGGTTTTACCCGAAGCATTAACAAAGTCATTAATTCCGTCACAATACTGTGTGGAAGATGTAAATTATAAACTTGACTATTACCGAATAACGGCTGATAACCGTTTACTTTTTGGTGGAGGAGTCACTTATGGTGGTGGCGATCCAGCTAGTATCAAAAATTTCTTAAAGCCGCATATTGATAAAATTTTCCCTGCAATGAAAGACTATAAAATTGATTATGCTTGGGGAGGCGATTTTTTATTAACGATGAGCAGGCTGCCTCAACTAGGCCGAATGGGATCAAACATCTATTATGCTCAGGGTTATAGTGGTCATGGAGTTAATACCTCGCATTTGGCAGGTAAATTATTGGCAGAAACTATTCATGGTGAACATAGTCGTTTTGAGGTATTTGCAAATTTGCCCCACTATAACTTTCCTGGTGGGCGAATGTTACGAGTACCAGCGGTGATGATGGGTGCTTGGTATTATGGTTTACGCGACAAATTAGGTATTTAATTTAGCCATTAATATTAGTGCTTAATTGAACTGTACTAAGACCTATTATATTGCAAGTAAAGAGAGTTTATTTGCAATAAGATTGATTACTTTAAGCACTTTTTTTTGTAAATAGCCGGCAAGTAATTTTTGTTGTTGACGAAGTAACTTAAGCTCTGTCTCTGTTATCGCAATATAGCAGCTAAGTTGTTGCTCTTGTTGATCGTGATAACTAAAAACATCGTCGGCAAAATAGGTAAGTTCGCCACCATTATTTTGTCTTTGTTGAAAAGCGAAGTCTTCAGGTGATTGTAGATATAAGCTGATCAGTAGAATACTCTCTTCGTCGCCGTACCAACCTGCAGCTAAAGTTTGAAAGTTCAATTGGGCTTCAAGTTTATTGGTAACACTGTTGAGTGATGGGAATATGTCTTGTAATTCATCACAGGCTTTAATTGAAATTGGCAGTTCTTCAGTCATTATATCGCCGAAATAGTTGGGTTATTAAACACAGTTTGGTAATGCTCTACTGTTGGAAAGGGCTGGTAGAAATGATGCAATAATTGTCGCCATTCTTGATATTGTGATGACTGACGAAATCCTTGAGTATGATCCGCTAAAGTCTGCCAGTTTACCAATAATAAGTAGCGATTTTTATTTTCTATGCACTTTTGTAATTGATGCGAAATATATCCTGGCATTGATGAAATTATCTTTTGAGCTTGCTCAAAGGCCGGTTCAAATTTCGATACTAATTCTGGTTTAACGTCTAAAATGGCCACTTCTAATATCATGATACTTCTCGGTTTATTTTTGTTTTCAGCATTTTTATTTGCATGTGACTGGTATCTTAGCAGGTTTTTTATTGATAGGTAAGTTAAGTTTACTTAACTATAAGTAAAGTTTGCTTGACATTCTAAAGGTGAGAGCGTACCTTTAAGTCAAGTTTATTTTACATAATGACAAAGGAACCACACAAATGAGTAAGATATTAGACGCAATTTTATGTAAAGGGTTACCATTACGAGATATTAAAAATGCTAATAGAGTTAACTTGTTGGCATTATTATGGGCGGGAACGTTAGCCGTAACATCGCTGAGTAGAGAGTATACCTGGCATAACACTATGATATTTATTAGCATTATATTTACCCTTCATACTGCCATTGGAGTGCTGATGGTATTTTCATTTAGGAAGTTTTTAAAAGAATTAGATGAATTAGAGCGTAAAATTCAACTTGATGCCTTAGCGTTATCTGTAGGGATTACTATCATTAGTTTTTCAAGCTCGTCTATATTAAGCATGGTAGGAATCATTGAAAAACTAGATCAATCATCTTTGATTATGTTGATGGCAGCCACTTATATGATAGGTACAGTAGCGGGAAGGATTAAATATCGATGAAGAATCGTTTGAAAGTTTTACGGGCTGAACGAGACTGGACCCAAGCAGAACTCGCTGAAAACTTGGCAGTTTCAAGACAAACAATTAATGCGATAGAAAAAGGGAAATTTGATCCTAGTTTGCCTTTAGCATTTAAGGTGTCTCGTCTTTTTTCTATGCCAATTGAAGATATTTTTGAAGAAGATACAAGTGGTTAACAAATAGGTTGAGTTAACCTTGAGCAAGATTCTATTGAGTGAGCTTAGTGATTGTTATAAGTAATGTTCTCACTTTATAGAACTTTAACTTATGACAATCATTAATCTGATAATTCAATATCCAAGCTGTCCAGCAAGGCTACAGCTTGATAGCGACTAAATTTAGCTTTAGTTATATTATTGTTATAAATATCAATTTGATAATTGCTAGCTTCAATGAAATTGACGCCTTGAAGGTTAGTTTTACTGAATAAGCTGTTGGAAAAATCACTATAGCTAAAGTTACTTTGGCTAAAGTCACCTTCTCTAAAGTCAACGTCGTGAGCTTTACAATTTTCAAGGACTAATTCTTTTAACTCTAGACCAAAAAACAAGCAGTCATTGATAATACAGTCAGTAAATTTAATCGGTGAAAATAAGGCTAAATTTGGCCAGTTACCTTTAGTCCAGTCAATACCAACGATTTTTGATGTTTCAAAACAGACATCGTTAAACTGGCTGTAAGCTATATTCACCATACTCAAGTTACATTTTACAAACCGACATTCAATAAATTTACATTGTTTAAAAGTCGCGTTACTAAAGTTACATTCTTCAAAGCTGCAGTCTTCGAACTCAATTGAGTCGAGTATTTGGCAGGAAAAATCTTTATTATTAAAGTTTTGAGAATAAAATGCTTTTTGTTTAGAATCAAAAGGTGGCATATGTGGTGTAAGTAGCAATGAATTATTAAGCTAGTTTAAGCTAAATTATACGACAAACAAATAGTTCACTAAAATACTCTATAATCATTTTATAGTGTAATAATCTTTCGAGGTATCAATGTGTATAGGAATGAATTTTAAACATGATGAAATATAATTTTTTTTCTGCATTTTATAGCGTATTAAGTGTTTTTACCGGTATGTGTTTATTGGCAACCAGCCAGTTGACGATAGCACAAGAGACAACAATAAAAACACTCGCTTCTGCCTCGTTAAGTTCAGCCCAAGCGGTAAAAATTGTGACACCTGATGAGCATCTATTGGGTGCGGACTATTATGCCGGTGAAAAAAAAGGAGCTGGAGTTTTAATCTTGCACGATTGCGCGCACACTAGTGAAAATTATACTGATTTAGCAGAAAAACTATCAACTAATGGTATTCATACCTTAGCACTTGATTTTAGGGGCTATGGTGACAGTCGTTCTGAAGTGTTTTCTCATGAGAGTATAAAGAAAAATGCTAAAAGTATTGTTGCTTATCAAAATGATGTTGCGGCTTTAACTTCTTATTGGGAACTAGATGTATTAACGGCATTTAATTATTTACGGACAAAAGTTGATCGAAAAAAAGGCATTGCTGTTGTTTCAGTAGGATGCGCTTCTTTATACGCAGTGGCTTTAGCGGAGAAAATGCGGATAAACTCTTTAGTGCTAATCACGCCAAAAATGAATTACGGTGCAAAAGAGCGGTATAAAAATTTAATTGATATACCCAGCTATTTTATTAATTCCAGCCATCATATTGAAACCATTCAAACCTCTAAAGAGTTGTTTGAATGGAATGGCTCAAAAGCCTCTAAAATTCAAATTTTTAAGAGTGATGCATATGATTATGGTTTGCTGAGAAGGAATAAATACTTAATCGATGATATTACCTCGTGGTTGAAAAGAAATCTTAGGTAACCCATCTTATTTTATCCTCAACGGTTCAGTGATAGACCTTCCTGAAAACTAGTGTTTTGTTCCTGTTTATGAATATTTACATCAGTCATTCCAATTTCATAACTCATCGGACTGTATCTAAAATAAAAATGGCGTACAATAGCGCCAATTTTAGTCACATGGCTATTTATCAGATATGAAATGCTGTCATTAACGACGGCATTATCTTAGACACTTATTTATTGTTGAGGCACTTATGTCAGCTAATTTTTATACCCACATCCAAGCACAAATCGATCAAGTAAAAGAAGATGGTTTGTATAAAGCAGAACGGATAATTACCACTGCACAACAAACTAATATTGCTGTCAGTTCTGGTGAGCAAGTTCTGAACTTTTGTGCAAATAACTATTTAGGTTTAGCTAATCATCCTGATCTTATTGCTGCGGCAAAAGAGGGTTTAGATGAACATGGCTTTGGCATGGCATCAGTACGTTTTATTTGTGGCACACAAGATATTCATAAAGTACTGGAACAAAAATTAAGTACTTTCTTAGGTATGGAAGATACTATTTTATATTCTTCATGTTTCGATGCTAATGCTGGCTTGTTTGAAACCATATTAACTGCTGATGATGCGATAATCAGTGATTCGTTAAATCATGCGTCAATTATTGATGGTGTACGTTTATGTAAAGCAAAACGCTTTCGCTATGCTAATAACGATGCTGCAGATCTTGAAAAACAACTCATCGCTGCAGATGAAGCTGGAGCACGTTATAAGCTTATTGCTACTGACGGGGTGTTTTCCATGGACGGTGTAATTGCTAATCTTAAAGCCGTTTGTGATTTAGCCGACAAATACAATGCTATGGTGATGGTTGATGATTCACATGCCGTCGGTTTTGTTGGTGAGGAAGGTCGAGGCAGTCATGAATTTTGTCAAGTGATGGGACGTATTGATATAATTACCGGCACTTTAGGTAAAGCTATGGGCGGCGCATCGGGTGGTTTCACGGCGGCGAAAAAAGAAGTGGTTGAATGGTTACGCCAGCGCTCTCGTCCGTATTTATTTTCTAATTCATTAGCGCCAGCCATTGTTAATGCCTCTATCAAAGTTTTAGATTTATTAGCCGATGGTGGTGAACTTCGCAAAACACTTAAAGATAATGCCGTTTACTTTCGATCTAATATGGAAGCGGTAGGTTTTACTTGTGCAGGAGCAGATCACGCTATTGTGCCAGTGATGTTAGGTGACGCTAAAGTGGCCAGTGAGATGGCAAGTCGCTTATTAGTGGAAGGGATATATGTTATTGGTTTCTCATTTCCTGTCGTACCAAAAGGCCAAGCTCGTATTCGTACACAAATATCAGCTGCTCATACTAAAGAGCAATTAGACAAAGCTATTTCAGCCTTTACTCGCATTGGTAAAGAAATGAACATCATCTAGGTAATTGCCCAACATTGTTAATGTAGAGCTCAATTAATAGGTCAACAGTACTCATTGATGGTCATCAGTATTGTGCTAATTGCTTTTAATTGAACACTACAGCATAAAGTTAAGTCATTGTTTATAATTTGAGAGTTATACAAATGAAATCATTAGTAAAATTAAAAGCCGAAGTTGGCATTTGGATGCAAAAAACCAAAAAGCCGACTTTAGGACATAACGATTTATTGATCAAAATTAAAAAAACAGCAATTTGTGGCACCGATATTCATATTTATAATTGGGACGAATGGGCTCAAAAAACTATTCCAGTACCTATGGTTGTCGGTCATGAATATGCGGGTGAAGTTGTTGGTATTGGCCAAGAAGTTAAAGGATTTACCTTAGGAGACCGTGTCTCAGGTGAAGGCCATATTACTTGTGGCCATTGTCGAAATTGTCGTGGTGGCCGCACCCATTTATGCCGAAATACTGTTGGTGTCGGTGTTGATCGGGAAGGGTCATTTGCTGAATATTTGGTGATCCCTGCTTATAACGCCTTTAAAATACCAGATGAAATATCTGATGACTTAGCGGCTATTTTCGACCCATTTGGTAACGCAGTACATACCGCATTATCTTTTGATTTAGTTGGTGAAGATGTCTTAATCACTGGCGCTGGTCCCATTGGTATAATGGCGGCAGCTGTTGCTAAACATGTGGGTGCTCGCCATGTTGTTATTACTGATATTAACGAGTACCGTTTAGATTTAGCAAAAACAATGGGTGCTACTCGTGTTGTTAATGTCAGTAAAGAAAATCTCACTGAAGTGATGGCTGAGTTAGGCATGACTGAAGGTTTTGATATCGGTATGGAAATGTCTGGCGTACCTTCTGCGTTTAAAGATATGTTAGCGAATATGAACAATGGTGGAAAAATTGCTATGTTGGGTATTCCTGGACAGGATATGGCAATAGATTGGAGCCAAATTATCTTTAAAGGGTTAACTATTAAAGGTATCTATGGTCGTGAAATGTTTGAAACTTGGTATAAAATGGCCAGTTTGATTCAGTCAGGTTTAGATTTATCGCCAATTATTACTCATCATTTTGATATTGACGATTTTCAACAAGGTTTTGATACCATGAGATCTGGTTTGTCGGGCAAAGTTATTTTAAACTGGGATACATAACGTCAGTTTAACTATATTAGGAAATTAAATGTCGGAAAATGAAGAAAGCTTTAAACACCTTTCGATAAATGAATTACAACAAATGATGGCTGAGAAAAGCCCGGTGATTGTTGATATTCGAGATCTAGCCTCCTTTGAAGAGAGCCGGATTTCGGGCGCTATTCATTTATCTAACGAGTCCATTGCTGATTTTATGCGTACTGCCGATTTAGACGCTCCTGTTGTGGTTTGCTGCTATCACGGACACTCTAGCCAACAAGCGGCTCAATTTTTAGTGAGTCAAGATTTTACCGTGGTCTATTCACTTGATGGCGGTTTTGCTCAATGGCAACTGCAATACCCCACTGAAATTGCGAAATAATTACTAATGAATACTGCTGATTTTCAAGTATTGGTGCATATTACTCAGCACAACATAGCTTTGCTCTTCGCAAATTATTTATCTACTTTACAAATAAAAGCCCATGTAGCAGAAGAATCGGAAGGTTTTGCTATTTATTGTGCTAGCGATAAAATACAAATAGCTAAACAGGAGTTTGAGGAATTTATAAAAGAACCTCACCATCCTAAGTATCAACAAGCTGCTTGGCAGCATGGAAAAATCAGTCAGGTAAAAGAACAATACCCTGCATTTTTAACTGTTTTTAAACAACAGTTTCTAGCCCATGCTGGGGTAGTGACTTTATCTGTATTTTCGATATGCTGGATAGTTTTTGGCTTTTCTTTTGCCGGCTTTGATCGCGCTATCTTTACTCAATTACAGTTTTACCCTGAGTTATCGCTGGAGCTTTTATTTACTCAACCTTTAAGATTGTTAGGCCCAGCATTTTTTCATTTTTCATTGTTGCATATTGCATTTAATACTATGTGGTGGTGGCAGCTTGGTGGCAGTATTGAAAAAACATTAGGTAAAATGACGCTAATAAATTTATTTTTGGTTTCAGCTATTGTCTCAAATTTAGGACAATTCTTAGTGTCTGGGCCATACTTTGGTGGTTTATCAGGTGTGGTATATGCTTTGGTAGGCTTTGTCTGGTGGCTTGGTTGGTTAGCACCAGAGAAAGGATTGTCGCTTTCAAAACCCATCATTGGTTTTTTACTGTTTTGGTTAGTACTGGGATTTGTTGATTTACTGCCGGTGAATGTTGCTAATACTGCGCACTTATTAGGATTACTTAGTGGTTGTTTGATGGCACTACTGAAAGTTAAAACAGGTAAACTTTAATTAAGCAACGATAAACAGTTGTGGAGAAAATTCACCTGATTTACTTAATGGTTAGTTATCTAGCCATTGAGTAAATAATAATTTTTTAACGAGAGGTTTACCCGTCTCTATTGTTAACAGGCTTTTCACTTTATCTTCACACTGCTTTAAAATTTCAGCACGTCCTTTAATTGATTTCACTTTTTCTTCTGTTTGATTGCCGATTATATTAATGATGGCATCACGTAATAGCGGTGAGTGGTGTTCAACTACATCAAAATTATCAGCACCCTCAATCATTAATTCAACGGACAATCGTACATAACCCATTTTCTTTTTAGAGGCAACATAGTTAGTGACTATTTGAGGCTCAAAACCAAAGTATACATATTCAGCAGCTTTAACCGAGCTAAACGCTGTAGTTAAAGACAATAAATAGCAAAGCATAACGATAGTTTTTTTCATAACAGCATAATCTCTATATAACGGTATATTACATTCTCTTTATAATAACCTTATTTGAATAAATTAAAAAATTTATTCACTTTATTTTCGTTGATTTAATTGATACCAAAACTCAGGTTTATGTAAATAATACCCTTGGCCGTAAGTTATCCCAATATCAATTAAAATATTGGCTATTTCTTCGCTTTCAATAAATTCAGCGACAGTTCGTTTTCCCATGGCAACAGCCGTTCGTTGAATGTTTTCAACAAAAATTCGATTCACTTTATTTTGATGAATATCATGGATAAAAGTTCCGTCAATTTTAATGATATCAACGGGAAGTTTTTGCAAATAACTGAAGGAAGACAAACCGCTGCCAAAATCATCCAATGAAAAGAAACAACCTAACTTTTTCATTTCATTGATAAAGTGCAATGCTGATTTTAGATGGGTGATTGCATAGGTTTCTGTGATTTCAAAACATATTCTTTTAGGTGAGATTTGATATTTTTTAAACATCAATTCAACGTAGTCGTAAATATCTCTGTCCGCTAATGTTAATCCGGAAAGGTTAATGCTGTAGTCATTAGTATCCGCTTCGTTTTCACTTATTGCTTTAAAAGTTGCGGCGATAACCCAGCGGTCAAGTTGTTTGATTAAGCCATATTTTTCAGCAGCAGGAATAAAATAACCTGGAGCTTTGAGTTCTCCATCGGCCATTTTCATCCTAACCAATACTTCAAAGTGCTGGTTACCTTCATCTTGATTTTGTAAAGCTCGGATTTCTTGACGATATAAAACAAGTTGATTGTTTTCAAGTGCCACGGCTAAATCATGAATAGAAGCCATTTCTTGGGCATGTTGGATCAGCAGCTTATCGTCACTTTGGTAGAGTTGTACTCGATTACGGCCTTTTTGTTTAGCAAGGCTAACGGCTTGTGCAAGCGAGGCTAATACTTGTTCACTGTTGAGCAGTTTATCATCAAGCACTACAGCGCCTACACTTGCCGTGATAGTAATGTCTTGTGGAAGTTGAGAGATATGCATTTGAGAAATAAATTTTCTTATTTTATGGGCAAAACTTTTTGTCTCGTCATAACTTAATTCAGGCAATAAAATAGCAAATTCATCATTAGCTAAACGACTGATAACAGCGTTGAGAGGCAAAAATTCTTTCAGTGCAATAGATAATTGAGAGAGGTACTTATCGCCAGTTGCATAGCCATAGGTATTATTGATCACTTGAAATTGGTCGATATCAATATGAAACGCAACACCTCGGTGAGCTAAATTTTGGCTGATAGATTGTAATAAATGTTTATGAAAACTTGAACGATTGTCTAAACCCGTGAGGCTGTCATAATTGTCTTTGTAGGCAAGTGCTTGCCTGAGAACATCATGTTTTTTTAATCGTTTCTTTTCAAGGCGATAAAAGGCGTAAATGAAAAATGTTAGCACAAGCCAAATAAGAAATGCTTTAACTATTCCTTGGATAAAAATTTCAGTATTATATTTTTCATCTAACCTTATCGCTAATTGCCATTTTGTACCTGAAATTTCTGTGCTGTAACTAAAATCATCAATTTCATCAGCTGACATGATCATTTTTTGATAACTTTTTTCAGTATTTTCTGTCGTTAGTTCTATTTTCCCTATCTTGTCTGTTCGCATTAAAAATAACTGCTGGTGTGGAAGTTGATATTTTATTAACAACTCTTGTAAAACATCAGGGTTAAAAGCGACAAAGAAAAATTGCTTTGTTTCATTGTTCGATATCAATGGTTGTAATAAGTCAAAATGAACACTGCTTTTACTGTGATGAAGAAATAAGTGTTCTTGTTTTTGCTCGCTAATCGTTGATGCTATTTCTTTTTCACATGATGGTAAAAAATCACCAGTGATGTGTTTTAGTACGCCGTCACCATTTTCGTCAATAATTGCAAACAACCGTGTATATTTTATTGAAGAGGTTAATAGTTGAAGTACTGCCATGTAATCTTTTTCGCTAGCTTTGTCTGCCGAACTATTAAGTTGACTGATTTCTAAGCGATATTTTTGCTGGAAAGCATCTATTTCTAATCTTAACTCATTGAAATAACGTTGGTAGTCGTTACGAATGTTTTCAGTGACAGCTTTCATTAAAGATTGTTGGTAACTTTTATGCAGTTGGCTCGATGAAATGCTCTGCCAAAGCAATAAAGCTAAAAACATTAGACTGGTAAATACAAAAAGACGCTTAGAGAGCTTCTGCTGTCTTTTGACTCGGTATTCAAAATTATTAGTATCTAACGTCAAAGTGATTTCATTATTTTGATTAAATTGTTAAATATGTTGATTTTATTTACTAAAGCATAGTACGTGCTGAGCTATTTTTAAAGCATTATAGTTAATCAATTATAGAACTTAATAAATGAGAATACGCTTTGTAAGTGTCACAGGTATACATCTTATTAGGGGAATTGCTATGATGTGCGTGTTTTAAATCAATTGTCGTATTTTATGAGTCCACAACACCCTTTATTCCCAGTAAACCTCATTTGTCAGTGGCAGCCTGCTGCTAAGTTTGATTTGCCAGATCATCTACTAACTTGGCTGTTAGAGCCGGGTTCATTAACGGCTAAATTGAAACAACATAGCCAAAGCTTTCGTGTTGAAGTTTTAGGTCAAAAGATCGAAGCTTGTGATGAACTTGAAGCCAATGAGGTTATTAAAGCCGGTGACAAGGTATTGGTAAGAGAAGTCTTACTGTATTGTGATGATACTCCTCAAGTATTCGCTCGTAGTCTTATGCCTTTATCAACCTTAACGGATGAGGAACAGCAGCTTGCGGAGTTAGGGACACAACCTTTAGGGCAAGTTTTGTTTAATAATCCAACACTTGAGCGTAAAAATTTAGAAATTGCTTATTTTGACCAAAATACTTCAGTGGCCAAATTGGTGAATACATTATCAATTAACGTTAATGAAACGATAAGAATGTGGGGACGAAGATCATTATTTTTTATTCATCAAAAGCCGTTGATGGTTGCTGAGATTTTCTTACCCGGTGGATTTGCTTATCAACAAGGATTTTCAACAGATGACTAGTTTTGCGAACAAGTGGCATGCCATTCAACAAATTACTCGTTTAGACAAGCCCATAGGTACCTATTTATTATTATGGCCAACTTATTGGGCATTGTGGATTGCTTGTGATGGTTGGCCAACAGGTCACCTACTTTTAGTATTTACATTGGGAGTGATTGTTATGCGCAGTGCCGGTTGTGTGATCAACGATTATGCTGACCGTAATATTGATGGCCAAGTTGAACGTACTCAGCAAAGACCCCTAGTGACCGGGACAATGACTAGCCAACAAGCCATTAGTTTATTTGGCTTTTTAATTGGCATTGCCTTGGCCTTAGTCTCAACTTTGACTTGGTACACTATAAGTTTGTCGGTGGTTGCTGTAATTTTAGCTATGGTTTACCCCTTTATGAAGCGTTTTACTCATTTACCGCAAGTCGTTCTAGGGGCTGCATTTAGCTGGGGAATGATCATGGCTTTTGCTGAAGTTAAAGGTGAAATACCCGTAGTCGCTTGGATGTTGTTTAGTGCAAACATCTTGTGGACCGTTGCTTACGATACTATGTATGCCATGGTCGATCGGGAAGATGATATGGAGATAGGCGTTAAATCTACCGCGATTCTTTTTGGTGAATATGACAAAAAAATCATTGGTTTTTTACAGTTAGCAACATTGGCGTTATTGTTTACTGTCGGTGAAATATTAGCCTTTGGTTGGCCTTATCACTTAAGTTTGGTAATAGTAGGCGGCTTGTTTAGTTATCAGCAGATGCTCATTACAGGTAGAGATCGCCAACTGTGTTTTAAAGCTTTTTTGAATAACCACTTTGTTGGTTTAGCTATTTTTATTGGTATTTTAATCGAGTCAATGTAGAAACAAAACCATGGGGGTGATTGTATATCTGCAGTTTTTCCTACTTTACTTCTCTAGATTATCTAATCCAAACTCGGTTTAAGGTATTTGTTGTATGATTCGTCATTCCGGTAATATTTTAGGCCGGAATCTATGCCATTTAAGCGCGAGATCCCCGACAAAAACACCTAGGGAATGACTCTTATAATATTATGAGCTTATCCCGAGTTCATGTTATCTAGCAATACTTTGTAGAACTTCAATATCTACCAGTTTAGTCACTATCACTCTAATATTTTCTAAAGTAGAGTTAGCAACCATTTTCCCATCTTCATCAATACCAATATAATTTTGACTTTTCATTGCGTTAATAAGTGTTGATTGTGCTTTTTTATCAATGAATTCTGGTGCGTTGATATTGTTTAGCACTGAAAGTCGTTTCGCAATTGACACTACTTGAGATTCAAGTTCAACTTTGCCGACTGGCGCCAAACGATTTACTAGTGAGGTAATTATAGCGAAGCGCTGCATGGTTTCGTCAATACATTCACCTAATAGACGAACGTTTGCTCGAAGCTCAGTGTTTTCAGTGATGGAAATAAAACCAGCTTTACTTTCTTTGGCGATATCAGCTTGAATTAATGCGGTAATTATTTCTGTTACTTGTTGTTCAATAGTTTCGGTTGATTGCCATAAAAACAAATCGTTTTTAATGAGCGCCATCAGCCGTTGCACATCAAGTAATAACTCTTCTTTGCTGATTTTAGCTGCGCGCTCTAAAATTCGACAAATTAAAGCAGGCAAAATATAGACATGCAAAATATTATTGCGGTAATAGCGCATTTCAAGTGCTGCGGATTCTGTTAAAGAAATAATTTCACCAAAACTATCGTCATTAACCGTTACTTTACCAAGTGCTATTACATGAGCCAATAATTCACAACCAGTCTCACTTGGGATGGTGATCAGTGGGCTATATGGCGCTTTACGTTGTATCATTAAAAAGAAATCAAGTTGGGTTTCAAGATCGACTTTTGACAGTGCTTTATTTTTCGTGGAATGGAGAATTAATGCTACCAGTGCTACACCATTCAATGCCGCTGTGTGATTGACAGCGGTCATCACATCATTGGCTAATACATTAACGGTTGGTGTTAACCATTTTGGTTTCTTTGGATCAATTTCATCAATATCATCTTTCCACTGAGGTACGGCTTTATTTAAAAATTGATTGATGTTGATCGGCTCGCCAAAATTAACAAAGCCTTTGCCATAATTTCGTAAATTACGGATGGCCTTGAAGACACCGAAAATTGATTCCTTTTTCTTTTGACTACCACTAAGTTCTTTATGGTAAGTGCCGACCTCCATTACATGTTCATAACCAATATAAACAGGCACTAAAGTCAGAGGGCGATCGATGCCACGTAACAAGCTTTGAATGGTCATAGCCAGCATGCCTGTTTTTGGTGGTAGTAAACGACCTGTTCGGCTACGGCCACCTTCAGAATAATATTTTACTGAATAACCACGTTCAAATAACAAGCCTAAGTATTCTCGAAAAATAGTTGAATATAAACGGTTACCGCCAAAGCTCCTCCGGATAAAAAAAGCACCAGCCTTTCTAAAAATAGGCCCTGCTGGCCAGAAGTTCAAATTAATACCAGCGGCAATGCGCGGAGTAACAAGCCCTTCATTGAAAATAACATAGGTAAGTAACAAGTAGTCCATATGGCTGCGATGACAAGGTACATAAATAATTTCATGACCTTCTTGCGCTAAGTTACGCAGCATATCGGCATTTTTTACTTCAATGCCGCTATACACTCTATTCCATAGCCAGTGCAGAATACGCTCTCCTAAACGAACAATAGAGTCGCGGTAATCTCCAGCAATTTCATTCATCATTTTAAGCGCTTGTTTTTTTACTTCTTGTTCGCTTAACCCTTTGTTTTTAGCTTCTTCAGTGATAACACGACGCACCGATGGGTTGGCAAACAAAGCGGTAAACATTTGCTTTCGATGCATTAACCTAGGGCCTTTTGCCGCAATAGTTTGACGATGAAAATGAAAACGAGCGATGCGCATTAATTTATGGGCGGCAGGCTCATCACTACCGTGTTGATCAACCATATAGCGGAATGATAAAGGATCGCTAAAACGTACTAAGGTATTGCGACCTAAAAATAAAACGATGAAAAATTTACGTAAAAAATTAGGTGATTCTTGATCGGCAAGTACAGTTCCAACGCTGGCATTGCGTTTTTCTTTGGTCGGTTTACGGCCCCAAATCATATTGGCCGGTATTAATTGGGCATCTAATTCCGGTAATAAAGCATGTTGATTAAGTAATTCAGCGCCTTGGCTGATTGCTGATGTTTTACTCCGCTGATGCCATGAGAACAGTGAACTTGGTTTTTCTAAACAAAATGTACGAGGGAATAATTGACCATTAACATTAACACTACTTAATGGGTCAGGGAGATTTTTTTGTTTACAGGCCTTTTGTAAGGTCAATAAATCACTGGCAGATTGATGACGAATGACATAAAAAGTGGGTTGTTTATTATCAATTTTAGCGTCGTTATTGGAGGCTTCAAAAGAGCTGTCGGGTACTATTTTACAATGCACTAATAATCTAACAGGAAATTTTAATAATAAATAGAATAAAGACCGCAATGCTAACATGTTGTATCGCTCAAATTTTTATGAACGATAATTCTATCATTGTTATAAAGCCTAGTACTAATGAAAAAATAGCCTTATGCAAGGTGAATGTTAAAGATTACTCAGCTCAAACTTATTTAGCTACATACACAACAATTACGGCCTGAGTTCTTAGCTTGGTATAGTGCCCCGTCAGCTTGCTGAAATAATGACGACCAGTCTAAAGCCATATTATTTTCTGCAATGCCAATTGAAACAGACACTGGCGGTAGCGTGGTATTGGAGTTACGTTTAACAAGTTTCATTTTTGAAATATCTAAGCGAATCTTTTCAGCAATGATTTTAGCTTCTTTTAAAGTTTTATTGACCATGACAACAATAAACTCTTCGCCACCATAACGAACGGCTATATCTTGTTCGGTAATGTTTTCTTGAATTGTGCTAGCAATACGTTGAATGACTTTGTCGCCAATATAATGACCAAATTCGTCATTAATATCTTTAAAGTGGTCAATATCTATTGCCAGTGAAGAATGAATTTCACCTTGGTTAAGCGCTTTTAACTTTTCATCACAACCACGTCGGTTTAATAACCCTGTTAATGCGTCAAGCAAGGCTTCTTGTCTGGATTTTTCTAATTTTATTTTTAGCGTATGAATTTTTTTATGGGTAAGAGTTAATTCTTCAGCTAGCACGGTGTGCTGCTCTTGTGAGTTATTAATAGTAGTAAATAAAAACCGAACAATATTTTCTAATGACTGTTGATTGACATTGCTTGATAGTACTTGGTTGAGTTTTTCTAAACTTGCATTAGCCTTGTTTTCCCTATTCACCTGATGGCTGATTGAATCTAAGGTTTTAGTTAAGGTATTCTCTAGAGGCTTCAATATTGATTTTTCGATTTGATGGCTATAAGAAACAAAACGATTATATAAATCTTCAATGAAATCAGAACTAATGAGCTCATCGCTTTGAAGTTGTTCTTCAATTAACTCATTTAGTTTGGGTTTGTTCTTGGTGATGTAAAGAAATATAACAGCATAATTTATCGGAGAAGGAGCGATGACATGCTCATCCAAAAAGGCAATTGTTAATTCGCTGTGTTGTGAGGTAGCTTGGAAATTTTCCATTGAGGTCATTTATCATCATCCCTTGTGATACCCATTTTAACAATCAAGTGATACACACCCACCTAAATAATTAAAATGGTAATGTTTTTGTTATGCTATTGTATTTTATATTAACCGAACAATTAATAAGCAACAAGTAAAAACACATAGACTTTAGTGATAATTTTAATATGCACTTTTAGGATTTTATTTTGCAAAAAATAGCAATATTTGTTGATGTACAAAACATCTACTACACTACGCGTGATATTTACCAACGCCAGTTTAACTATCGAAAAATTTGGCAATTGATGAGTGAACAGGGAGAAATAGTAACGGCAAACGCCTATGCCATACAACGCAATGATGACGCCCAACACAAGTTTCAAAAAGCACTTAAACATATTGGTTTTGAGGTAAAGCTTAAACCCTTTATTCAGCGTCGAGATGGCTCAGCAAAAGGCGATTGGGATGTTGGCATTACTATCGATGTTATGGAAATCGCTAAAAGTGTTGATACGGTGATTTTATTGTCAGGAGATGGTGATTTTGATCTGTTACTGAATAAAGTCATTAATGATTATGGTGTACGAGCCGAAGTCTATGGGGTAGAAGCGCTAACGGCTAATTCATTGATTAACGCCGCTTCTGTTTTTCACCCCATAAGTGGTGATTTATTGATGTAGTGCTAATTGTTCAACTAATAAATCAATAAACAGTCTGATCTTGGGTGATAAATGTTTGCGGCTTGAATAGACCGCATAAACGTTAATATCAGTTGCATGGTAGTCTTGAAATAAGATCTCAAGTGCATGGCTGGCAAGTTCATTTTCCATGGTAAATGCTGGCAATCGGCATATACCATGGTGATCAAGTAGCATTGCGACTTTCATTTGAGCGCTATTACACAAAATGGTTTGTGGTACTTCTACTTGTTCCTCTTTTCCTGAGTTATCTTTGAATAACCAAATGTTCGGCATTTTCATATTTGAATAACAAATACAGCTATGGCGTTTTAATTGCTCAGGTGTAGTTGGTCGACCATGTTTGTCAAGATATTCAGGGGTGGCGATAACATAACTTTTACAAGTGTATATTTTTCGGCAGATAAGACTCGACTCTTCAAGTTGATGGGTTGCTCTAATGGCAATATCAAAGCCATCTTGTACCACATCAACTTTGCGATCGTTCAAATCAAGGTCTAAAGTCACATTAGGGTATTTCCTGATAAATTCTGAAAGTATCGGCTGTAAATAACCTAAACCAAAGTCTACTGGGCAGCTTATTTTTAATAAGCCCCTTGGGGTGATATTGCCCTCGCTTAGCGCTCCTAAGGCTTGCTCAGCATCAATAATCATTTGCTGGCATTGTTGAAAATAAATTTTGCCTTCAGGGGTTAAACTAATTGAACGAGTTGTTCGGTTGAGTAACCTAATGCCTAATCTTGCTTCGAGTTTATTAACTTCTTTACTTACATAGGAAGTTGAATGGCCTGATACTTCTGCGGCGGCAGAAAATCCCCCACTATTAACCACCTGTGAAAAAATAACGATGCCATCGAATAATTTAGTATTAGTAGTCATATGGAAACAGTTACTGCACTTATTAGGGATTAATCTTTAATTAGAACTAATATACACTGGTTACCATCAAGTTACAGCGGCTTAAGTAAGTTTACTTAAACCATCAAAACTAAATGCCCTGTAAAATTAACACCGTAAAATGAGGATTAATATGAAAGTTTTAACATTTGCCGCCAGTAGCAGTTCGAAATCAATTAATAAGCAATTAGCTAATTATGCCGCATCGTTAATCGATGGCGCGGATATTGAAACTTTAGATATTAATGATTATGAAATGCCGTTGTTTAGTGAAGATAAAGAAAGGGAGCTTGGCCAACCTGAACAAGCAAAACAGTTTTTTGCCAAGTTAGGACAAGCCGACGCCATTATTATCTCTTTTGCAGAGCATAATGGTAGTTATACGGCAGCTTATAAAAATTTATTTGATTGGACATCACGTATTGATCAAAAATTATTTCAAAATAAACCTATGGTATTGTTGGCGACATCACCTGGCCCAGGTGGTGCATCGAGTGTCTTAGCCGCAGCCAAAGGTTCAGCACCATATTTTGCTGGTAATGTTAAAGCGTCATTATCAATACCTAGTTTTTACGATAACTTTGATAGTGAACAGCAAGTATTACGTAACGAAGAACTCATTAGTCAGCTTAAAGAGGCTATTGCACAGTTATAATAACTTTGATGTATCTAGAGGGAGACACCGCTTTCCCTTTAGCCTTTTTTACCAATCTTTTCAGTTGAGGTTTCGCCTCAGAATCATAATTTTCCACTCTCACTTTTAGTATTTTGAAAAAAAATAAAAATATTTATCAACCTTTCAGAATAAATCACGTATTAATAACTATCAAAACAAAAATTAGCAGTGAGCTCAACGTTAAAGCTGAGTCATAGGAACAACAACTCAATGTTCGATGAAAAAGAACTTATGTTTCAAGTAAAGTCAGGGCAGTTAGATAAACTTGCCACACTTTTTGAAAATAATAAGGTGCAACTTTTTAATTACTTTTTACGTACCGGGAATAACCGTGCGTTAAGTGAAGATTTAGTGCAAGAGACCTTTATGAGAGTGCTAGCCTATCGCACTAGCTTTAGCGGCAGCAGCACCTTTAAATCTTGGATGTATGGTATTGCCAGGAACACGGTTGCTGAACATTATCGCAAAAATAAAAATCAAGCACTGAACTGTGATATGGATGATGAAGAATTAGCCAATGAGAAAACCTTGGCTGAAGAATTTGAAACCGAGCAACAAAATGCCATTTTTAATAAATCTCTAGCCAGTATTTCGCCAGAAGATAGAGAGATTATTATGCTTAGCCGTTTTCAGCAGCTTAACTATCAAGAAATTTCGGCTTTATTGGACTGCAATTTAAATACCTTAAAGTCTCGTATGCGAAATGCAGTGAGTAAATTACAGATGAGTTATCAAAATTTAGTTGGAGAGAATAGCTAATGACAAACCAAGAAATCATCGACTGGAAAATTGCTTCATTCGCTAATAATGACAGTAGTGAGCTCAGTGAAGAAATGAAAAATCACCTTAAGCAGAATACCCAACTACAAGAAGAGTTGTCGTTTATTGAACATTTTTGGACAACTGATGTTAAGCCTGTGGTTATGCCGTCGTCTAAATTAGACGCTAACTTTTATCAAATGCTTTCGAGAGCACAGAGTGCTCAACAGCATAGTGTGCAGCACGAAACAGCCCAGCTAGCACTGCAACAAAATGGCTACGGTTTTTCTTCACAAGAGCGGCCATTATCTTTGTTAGATAAAGTTAAAAATTGGTTGACGCCAACACCTATTGCGCAGTTTTCTACGTTAGCCTTGGTATTTGTCCTAGGTTTTAATTTAAATCAATCGGGCAGTAATAGAATGGATAACAGTGACTATATTGGCTTACAGCAAGAAGTTTCATCGTTAAGTACAATGCTGGCTATGTCAATGCTGCAAAAAGATTCAGCAAGCGAGCGTTTATCAGGTGTGGCTTATAGTCGGCAGACGGATTTATCAAATCCCTTGTTAATTGAACAACTGATTGAGTTATTAGCGCGAGATAAGTCTACCTCGGTAAGGTTGGCAGTAATTAATAGCTTAAGCCAATTACAATCGTTTGGTTCATCAGAGCAGCAACTGTTTACCTTGGCGACACAGGAAGAAAACCTATTAGTTCAAATAGAATTATGCCGTTTGTTGCTTAACTATGGCTCTGCCGATATTAAAAACCGATTAACCGAACAAGCAAACCAGCAACTATTAAAACCACAAGTGCAAGAGTTTATTCAAGCGCAATTAATGGCTGCATATATTTAGTTTTATCTTTAGTTTCATATTCAGCTTTATCTTTAGGAGAAAACCATGAAAAAAGCATTAACCTTATCAATAGTGGCTTTATTAGCTGGTAGCATGCAAGTAGCGAGTGCAGCAGAAAAAAATTATAGCTTACCTTTATCTAAACCTGGAGAGCCGGTTTCAATTGAAATTGAAGTCTACCGAGGCAGTATCACTGTTGTGGGTTATAAAGGAGATACCATTGAAATAAGCGCTAAAACATCTACTTTTTCAGGGAAAGATAAAGATCTTAAAAAAGTAAAACATAAAATGAATAAAAATAACTCATCAAGATCCACAAAAGGCTTGAAGAGTGTTAAAAGTCAATCGATGCGATTAGAGATTGAAGAAAAGAATAATGAAGTAGAAATTATCAGTGAAGTGTCTAACCAACATGTTGATTTAGTCATTAAAGTACCGCAACGCTCATCAGTAGAAGTAGAGTTATATAAGGGTGGCGACATCAATATTGATGGTGTTAATGGTGGTTTAGAGCTTGAGTCATATGAAGGTATGATTATAGCGAAAAATATTTCAGGTCCTATAGTTGCTGAAACAGTTCGTACAGATATTGTAGTGAGCTTCTCTGCTTTTGCCAAAACTAGCCCTTCATCACTAACTAGCCATATGGGTAATGTGGATATTACCTTAGCAAAAAAAGTGGCTGCTAATGTTAGTGTGCAAACTTATCAAGGTGAGATATTTTCAGGCTTAGATAATGATTTTGTTTTGGTTGATGAAATCAAGAAAAGTAAAAAAGGTCAAAAACAAAAAATAGTACTGGGCGGCATCATGCAGGCGAAAGTTAATGGTGGTGGACAAGAGTTATCGCTCATTAGTTATAGTGGTAATTTGTATATTCGAAAGGCAAAATAACAGTGTTAATGACAAGCCAATACTAATATATATTCTAATCCAAAGAAGCCTCAGGGCTTCTTTTTTGTCGTTATGAAATGTTTTTGGAATGACTTTTTTACCTTTATATATCCCCACTTTATTGGTCTACTTATAATACTAGAGGATAAACAAAGTGACATTATTGTTATAAATTAATGTTCAGCCAGCCATAATACAGAGCAATACCAAAAATTGAATGAAGTGAAAAATTTTGCAGCCTAACCATATTGGGTCTTGGTGCTTTGACAGCAAATATTCCTAAACCTAAAGCTGGTTGTAATATCAGCCATGGAGATAGGAGGGTAAATAAACCAAAAATCCATGCTGTTAGTAATGAAGTCTCATTTCCGACTCCCCATATCACTACTACAACATAAAGGGCCGCATAAATTACACCGATAAGGTAGTGAAACATCCAGCCGATGATATTTTCATAGTTAATTTTTGGTGAAGCACTCACTGGATTATGGATAAATTTACCGTTCGGTAAATGACCCAACCATCTACCCACCATTGCCCAATTTGTTCTAGGGAGCTTGAATAATCTATTAGAGAAAGTTGCCCAAATATCAATTATTACAGTCGCGAATATGCCTACGACTATTATTTTAATGACTAAATCCATTGCTCTCTACTTGCTCCATTAATTATGAATAACACTGATCTTTAAAATAAAACCTACTTCCGTGATTTTAGCAACATGCTTCATAATTTGAGAGCTGCACGATAGTTCCTTGGGTTATATGAGGAGAAAATTTAATTTGCTAAACTTTGATTGGCGCGAAAACAGCCCGCTCTGATTTCTCTACTTTATTAGCTTACGATATGCGAGCGATCCCATTGACTTTCATCTTAAGCCAAATGGTTTGCCAGCGAGCCAGTTTTTCTTTTGCTGCAAGTGCTTTTGGAGAAACTATAGTAGGCTCTTCAAGTAATAAAAAATCAGATAGTAGTGTTGAATTTAGCGCGCCTATTAGAGCATTTTCTAACTGTAAAGAAACTGCAATTACAGTCTTACAACAATTGCAGGTAATAAATTCAGCTTGGTTAGACCCTTGTTGTTGCACAGCAAGTGGTTCAATACTTTCAATTTCTAGCTCCCCGTCAGGATGTGAAAGATAGGAGATATTTCTAGAAATACAAAAATCACAGTCACATGCCCGAGGACTATAATGCTCTAAAGTTTCGGGCAGGCTGAGTTTTATCGTAGTTTGCCCACACTTGCATTTACCTATGCTCGATATCACCAGAGAAACCTCCTTGAGGATATAACGCTACACTCAGCGATAAAATATTGTTGACTAAAACGGCGTAATACCAGAGCGAAATACAGCAAACTGTCATTGGTATTCTTAATGCGCTTATTTTGTCGAAATTGCAAAGAGTTAGCTTTACTAACTTACAAATATACCAACAGATTTAATTTCAGTACCCATGCTTTTAAGGTTCAGCATTGCTAAAAATTCACCTTCTTCTTTTGTGCTCCATTGTTTCCATAATACCAGCACACTATCATTTCTTCGTAGAATGTTGATGAATTCTCTTTTAGTACTTAATGACGTAAGCAATGGAACCTGTTGCCATTGTCTTTCTACATCTTTTTTTGCTTCATCCGTCACGTCTGATGCCGGCATATATTTAGAAAATAAATGCCAGTTTTTTGTATTAGCACCTTCTACAATATCATCCCACATTGACTCAGCAATTTTTAATATTTCTGTATCCGATTTATTTGATATTTCCATTGAAATTCCTTATTTATGACTCGATAAATGGTTCGAATTATGATCATTGTTATTAGTTATCTGCCAATCCTTGGTTTATTTTATGTTGCATGTAAATTACATGGAAAATCGAAGTGATAAACGGATTTAACCAAAGTTTATCACCAGCACTAGCGCCCGAAATTAGATTAATTCGATTACGCACCATAATTATCCATATTATATCGAAAACAGAAGAGACCATATGGATACCAATTGAGCTTTTTAAAATGATAGGCTCATGCAAATTAATTAAGGCATAAATTAAACTACCTAATGCAATGGTAAATAATAGAATGGTAATTACCATAAAAATATTAGATATTTTTAAATCTGTATTTTGGTTAATTTGTTTTGAGAAACGATAAAGTTTATAGATTAAATATGAGCCAATAGTTAGAATACAAAGGGTCAAAGTCTTTGCGACTGAATCTATTTCAAAAATACCATTAAACCGCTTTTTCATTAGATCTCCGAAATTAAATATTTGCTAATTCTATTTAGCTGTTACGTGTCCGTTTCTTAGTGACCTGATTGTATGCCAAGTTGACCATGAACTATAACGCACTCTTTTTTTAGTAAAGCAAGAAATACGTCCCAAGCCTATTATTTCTTTTGTTTTGGTGTTTTTAAAGTCCAGCATTCAGCATAACTTACGCTGGTTACCTATTTCTATTACCTATTAATTATTATCTATCTTGCCACTATGGAAAGAATGAACTACACTCTATCTTTCCAAGGCGGCAAGATAGAGGTGTATTATGAAGGCAACTGCTAGTAATTTTAATCCTGGTGAATCAATTCGTATAGCAAGAGATACCCAGAGATTATGTCATTTAAAAGCTATCCCTGGAAAATGGTTCTGCTTTTTTTTAAGTGTGTCTATAGGTTTAGGTTTTGGTTTTATGTGTAATCAGCAAGTTCTTTGGGTTTTCATATCCGTTGCATTATTTCCCTTTATTACTTATGTTCATAAACGCAATATCGGACTATGGCCTTTTGGTTTTGCTCCCTTTATCGGGCAAGTTGATAGCTTTCATTCTAATCGCGGTTTCTGGAAAAAAATGAAAATTAATTTGGCGATTCAGCTAATATCTATCATGGTGGTATTTTCTCTTTTCATGCACTTTGTTGATATTCTTGAGTTTCGAGATAAAGGTTTTTGGTGGGCACCAATTGCGAGTGGCACTATTATGTGGTTGGCGATGTTTATTCTTTTGCTAACTTCCAGTAATTACTTTCGAACTAAATATAGCCTAGATAACAATGAGTAACACATCTTTTGATGAACTTATCCATGCGCCAATTCGATTGAAAATTTGCTCTTTTTTATCGCCTACAGGAGCGGTTGAATTTCCAGTGATCAGAGATATGTTACAAGTAAGTGACTCTGTGCTTTCAAAACACTTAAAACATTTAGAGAATGCTGGGTATGTAAAACAACGAAAAGGTAGCGCTAATGGGCGAAAGCGATCCTGGGTATATATGACAACGACAGGAAGAAAAGCTTTTAAAAGTCACATTGAAGAATTGATGAAACTTATAGCAGGTGTCGACTAAAAAAAGGGAATTACATTTTCCTTAGGCTTTATAACGCGCTAAATTATCGGAAATATAACAGTTGGCTATAATCGCCAAGCGATGGTCAACTGTTATATTTCCGTTTGATTACCTTGTATGGCTTTTATTCTGATTTGTTAGCGATTTTTTGCAAATTTTCATGAATTTTGAATAAAACGATTAGTAGTTCACACCAAATTCTTGAGCCAATAGCGCCAAATATAATGATACCTAAACCCGCTAAAAAACCACCTCCATATTGAGTGAACATTGCTCCTAAACCTGAAATTAAAGAGCCTAGTAGCAACAGCCAATAAACAAAAGTGATAATTTTAGGGGTTAACATTGAATCGAAAAAAAATACATCTTTCACGGGTAAATCCTTTTTATTATTAACTCCAATATAAATATACGCTAGGCTAGTGGAGTTTTAGCAAGCCTAACGATCGCCTTAAACGGACAAAAATTGTTGGCTATACTTGTTGAAGCACGAAACAAAACCAACTGTTTTTGTTCCTTTTAAATACCTTATGCCTTTTCGTCTTTTATAAGCCTAAGTCGGTTTTTCTTGACGGGTAAGCATGTCGATGAATTTTGCGAATCGCCGCTGTCTGGTTTCGGGTTTCTTTGCACTTGTCAATCCGTACGCGATGACATAACGACTCGATTTAGTGAGTGTTTCAAAAAATTTCCTCGCCTTTGGCTTACTTTCTAGTGCCGAAAGGAAATCCGCCGGCACTTTCATTTCACTTACCACATAGGCGTTCTGCCACCTACCGTCGGCTTTGGCGGCACGAACGTGCATCAGTCCTGACTCGGTCATCCGGCCCTCGTTTATCAAACGCTCTACATGGTCGGTGTTTCTTTTCGACCAGTTGCTTCGCGCTTTTCTTGGCGTGATCCGCTGGAGATAGGCTTGGTCATCGATTGACTTCTTAATGCCATCGATCCAGCCCCAACACAGCGCCTCAATCACGACATCACCCCAAGTGACGCTTTGAATCCCGGTATTCTTTTTGAATATCTTCACCCACAGTTCACTTTCGATGGCGTGATTTACCTTGAGCCATTGGCCGAGCTCTTTCGGCGAAGCAAAGGTCATGATTCTCACAGGATTGGCTTCAGGCATAAAACTTGATTCTCTTCGGCATACCGCCCTTTATTAGCTTGTTACACATATCACCGATAATATCCTTGATGGCTAACCGTTTATTATGGAAATCCTGAGTAATGTCCTGTCCATAACCGGTATTTAATTGGCGTTAATATCACACAATTTCATGATGTTAGCGAATATTATTTTTACATTATCGTCAATGCTTGGATTTATAATCAACTTTACCTATTTGATTCTAGATGCTTAGCTAAATACTCTACTAATAACCTTACTTTGGGTGATAGATGACGATTTTGAGGATAAACCGCCCATATTCCGCCATCAGGCTCTCTTAAATTATCCAATAAACTAACCAATTCACCATTCTTTAAGTAATGCTGAACATAATAATCAGGCAGTTGCACTATACCCAAGCCTTTTAAAGCAGCATCCACCAAACTAACACCACTGTTATATCGTAACCTTCCTGTTACGCGGATATTTCTTTCTTTGCCTGCTTCATTAAAACGCCAATAATCAAGAGTGCCTAATAAACAGCTGTGATTATTCAGTTCAGATAATGAGTGGGGGATGCCATATTCATTAATATAACCGGGTGAAGCACATAGGAAGTTAGTTCGATTGGCTAGTTTTTTTGCCATCAAAGTTGAGTCACTTAATTTACCAAGTCGGATAGCTAAATCGTAGCCTTCTTCAACTAAATCAACTTGTTGATTACTTAAGTTAGCAATAACTTCAACATCTTTATAAAGCTGCATAAAGTCATTCACCAAAGGCAATATGTGCTGTTCTCCGTAAGTTACGGAAGCCGATAACTTAATTCTTCCTTGTGGCTTAGATTGTAAATTAGTGATGGTGCGTTCGGCTTCATCCAAGCCGTCTAGTACACTGCGACAGTGCTGATAAAAAATACGCCCTTCTTCAGTTAATGAAACCTTGCGGGTGGTACGGTAAAATAATTTTATATTGAGACGCTTTTCTAACGCGCTTACTTGACGACTAACCTGTGCGGTAGAAATGGCCATTCTTTTAGCGGCCCGAGTAAAACTCTGTGTTTCGGCAACATAGACAAATTCGCTAATCCCTTCCCATTGCATGATTGTTACCCCTGTGTAAAAGTCATTTGCAATTTTGCTATATTATCATTGCATGAGAAATAAATATAATAGCAAACATCAAAATCAAATTAGTAGGCTAGACTGAATCCTAATATTGAGGATTAGAGGCAAGACCAACAAATCTCATTAACTAAACAACGAGAATTAATATGACAGATCAATTTATCAAATCAAAAGCCGCTATAGCTTGGGGCCCTAATCAATCATTATCTATTGAAGAAGTAGATGTAATGTTACCCCGTAAGGGTGAAGTATTGGTTAAAGTTATCGCCTCAGGAGTCTGCCATACTGATGCATTTACTTTATCTGGTGATGATCCTGAAGGTATTTTCCCGGTTATTTTAGGTCATGAAGGCGGCGGTATTGTTGAGCAAGTAGGTGAAGGTGTTACCAGTGTACAAGTGGGGGATCACGTTATTCCACTATACACCCCAGAGTGTGGTGAATGTAAATTCTGTTTGTCAGGTAAAACTAACCTCTGTCAGAAAATTCGTGAAACTCAAGGTAAAGGTTTAATGCCTGACGGTACGACTCGTTTTTATAAAGACGGCCAGCCAATTTTTCATTATATGGGCTGTTCAACCTTCTCTGAATACACCGTACTACCTGAAATTTCATTAGCGAAAGTCAATAAAGAAGCGCCTTTAAAAGAAGTGTGTCTACTGGGCTGTGGTGTCACCACTGGCATAGGCGCGGTAATGAATACGGCAAAAGTTGAAGAGGGCGCAACGGTTGCTATCTTTGGTTTGGGTGGTATAGGTCTGTCAGCAGTTATCGGCGCAACAATGGCAAAAGCAAGTCGAATTATTGCCATTGATATTAATGAAAGTAAATTTGAGTTAGCCAAAAAGTTAGGCGCTACTGATTTTATTAATCCAAAAGATTACGACAAACCTATTCAAGACGTTATCGTTGAGCTAACCGATGGTGGCGTTGATTATTCGTTTGAATGTATTGGTAATGTAAACCTTATGCGCTCAGCTTTAGAGTGTTGTCATAAAGGTTGGGGTGAGTCGATAATTATTGGTGTTGCTGGTGCAGGTCAAGAAATATCAACCCGACCATTTCAGTTAGTTACTGGTCGAGTATGGCGTGGCAGTGCTTTTGGTGGTGTTAAAGGTCGTACTGAATTACCTGATTATGTTGAACGCTACCTGCAAGGTGAGTTTAATCTTAGCGATTTTATTACCCATACTATGGCGTTAGAAGACATTAATGAAGCATTTGAATTAATGCACAAAGGTGAAAGTATTCGCAGCGTTATTCATTTTGACAAATAATAATTGTCAGTGCTTGCAGGACAAAGGACTGCAAGCAAGCGTTTAAAATTTAATGCACCGGCAAAAATCCGGAAGGTATTAAAAGCAAAAGGTATTAAAATGACAATTGAAAATATAAGTGTAAACAAAAGCTTTGGTGGTTGGCATAAACAATATAGTCATCATTCAGCGGTTTTAAATTGCGACATGCGCTTTGCTATTTACTTACCGCCACAAGCATCAAATGGCAAAAAGGTTCCTGTTTTGTACTGGCTATCAGGCTTAACATGTACCGATGAAAATTTTATGCAAAAAGCAGGGGCTTTACTTATTGCCGCTCAACTAGGTATTGCCATAGTAGCACCAGATACTAGTCCTCGTGGTGTTGATGTTGCTAATGATGATGGTTATGACTTAGGGCAAGGTGCAGGCTTTTATGTTAATGCAACTCAAGCTCCTTGGAGTCGTCATTATCAAATGTACGATTATGTGGTAAACGAACTGCCTCAATTAATTGAAAGTACTTTTCCAGTATCTGATCAACGTTCAATTGCTGGTCATTCCATGGGAGGACATGGCGCTTTAACTATCGCGATGAAAAATCCAGAACGTTATCGTTCAGTGTCTGCCTTTAGCCCAATCAATAATCCAATGAATTGCCCTTGGGGTCAAAAAGCTTTTAACGCTTACCTTGGTAAAAATAAAGACACTTGGCGAGAATACGACGCTAGTGAACTGATGCGATCAGCAAAGCAATTTGTGCCAGCTAAAGTTGATCAGGGCGAGTCTGATGATTTTTTAACTGAGCAGTTAAAACCAGAAGTACTAGTAGCTGCTGCGAAAGCCAGTGGCTATCCTCTGGAGTTAAACTCTCATCAAGGTTATGACCATAGTTACTATTTTATTGCCAGTTTCATTGAAGAACACATGCGTTTTCATGCAACACATTTGAATAGATAATGTTTAACTCTGCCGTTGGTCAACCTTACGGCAGATGATCTTTTTTATTTAAACCTCACTGGATAATTGTTAAGTGTCGTAGTACTGTCGTAACTTCTTCAGAGTATATTCGTAGACAATTCGTAAAGCTTTCCTCACTCTTTGGGTAATATGACGGGGTCTCAATAGCTAAACTTACCTATAATTATGGTTTAGTTATGTTAACCAAAGGTCATAAAAATCGATGAAAATAGATGCAGTATTAATACTTGAATTAAGAAGTAAACGCGCTTGGTCACAAGATGAGTTAGCGATTGTTTCGGGATTAAATATTAGAACTATTCAGCGAATCGAAAACGAGGCAACGATTTCACTGCAATCTAAAAAGGCACTAGCTGCCGCATTTGATATTGATATTCATGATCTAGATTACAAGGAATTACCGACAATGAAAAAATATCAATATAAAACCGTTGTTTTAAAGTTTGACATTGGCTGGTCCAAAAAAGGCTCACAAGGACCATTTGAATTTGATAACGCACTTAATGAATATGCTAAAGAGGGTTGGCGTTTAAGTAATTTAACGGTTGGTACAACCGTGCATGGCGGTTCAGGGCAAGCGATAGCTGTTTTAGAACGAGAGTTACTTGATTGAAAAACTGAACAACAAAGTTTCTACTGTTAACAGTAGAAACTTTTATTAACCTACATGAAAAACATAATAAAAACAAAAAACTTGCCATTATTTACAGCCTGTATATACTGACAGTGTCTGTCGATAAATAATACAGGAATGTTATGCGCCCATTAACCCCAAGACAACAGCAAATTTTTGATTTTATAAGAGAAAGCATCTCTAATACTGGTATGCCCCCTACGCGTGCAGAAATCGCCGGATATTTTGGTTTTAAGTCTGCTAATGCGGCGGAAGAGCATTTAAAAGCCTTAGCTAAAAAGGGCTATATTGAAATGTTGCCGGGTACTTCTCGCGGTATACGCTTGGCTGAAGAATTTATTGAAGTTGAAGGCTTACCGCTAATAGGTCGAGTCGCTGCGGGCGAGCCAATTCTTGCAGAAGAGCATATTGAAGATCACTATAAAGTAGATGGTGACTTATTTCATCCAACCGCTGATTATTTATTACGTGTAAATGGTGACAGCATGAAGGATATCGGTATTTTAGATGGTGATTTGCTTGCAGTTCACCAAACAACTGACGTGCAACAGGGTCAAGTTATTGTCGCTCGTGTTGAAGAAGACGTTACCGTTAAACGCTTTAAACGAGAAGGGAATATCGTTTATTTACATGCCGAAAATGATGCCTACTCGCCAATTGTCGTTGATTTATCTACTCAAAATTTCAATATTGAAGGTTTAGCTGTTGGCGTAATTCGTGCGGCAGATTGGATGTAACTTATCTATTAATTAAACATTAATTCCAGTTTAGCAAATTAAAAAAATCATCAATAAGCTAATGCTTATTGATGATTTTTAGTTTTATATCCTTTAAATATATTTCCATTTCAGTATTTCCTGTGCTCGATATCTACGGTATAAAAAATAGTCTATTTATCTGTTGATTATCATCAGTGTGTTTAATTATTTTGCTTGTGATGAAAAAACATACATCCCTTTGTTATTAAGAGCTTCATCGTTATTAGAGTTATTACTCAATTGAATTTATTGGGGTTTTTTCCTTTGCTTATTAAATTATAAATTGACCTAGATCAACTTTTGAGTGATTCTAGATTAGAAACCGTACAAAAACAGCATAAAAACAATAATAAAAGTGTCATGAAATCTGTGTGATTTTTCGCCACGTTAATAGAACAATAACAATAAAATTGACAAAACATTTGATCCAGTGGGCTCGGATTTACTCTGCGGCCTCGTTTTGTTTTCTACTTCAAAAAAAGGAAGAGGGGATGTCGAGTGAAAAGAGGTAACCTAGGTTGGCTGTTGGTGGGAAGTTTACTTTCCAGTTCAGCTTGGGCCGATATGAAATTGAACTTAACTGAAGGTGTTACTCAAGTCAGTAAAGATGTATATGACTTGCATATGTTAGCCCTTTGGATTTGTATCATCATTGGCGTAGTGGTATTTGGCGCTATGTTTTGGTCAATGTTTTTTCATCGTAAATCAAAGGGTTATAAAGCCGCTGATTTTCATGAAAGTACTACAGTAGAAATACTTTGGACCGCAATCCCCATCGTCATTCTTATCGCAATGGCTGTTCCTGCAACTAGTACCCTAATTGATATGGAAAATAATGATGACTCTGATGTCACCATTCAAGTTACCGGTTCTCAGTGGAAGTGGCATTATAAATATTTCGATCAAGATATAGAATATTACTCGGTACTCTCTACTCCTCGTGAGCAATACGAAAACCAAAATGGTAAGTCAGCTGATAAAGGTGAGCATTACCTACTTGAAGTAGACAAACCTCTGGTTATCCCTGTTAATAAAAAAGTCCGTTTCTTAATTACCTCTGATGATGTTATTCATGCTTGGTGGGTGCCTGCTTTTGCTGTTAAGCAAGATGCTAACCCTGGCTTTATTAATGAAGCTTGGACTAAGGTTGATAAACCCGGTATTTACCGTGGTCAATGTGCTGAGCTTTGTGGTAAAGATCATGGTTTTATGCCAATCGTTGTTGAAGTTAAATCTGAAGCTGACTATGCAAAATGGGTAGATGAACAGCATCAAATGGCAGCGAATGCAGCACAAGCCGAGAAAGACTCTCTTAATGCTTCAGTTCCTATGGATGAGCTAATGGCGTTAGGTGAAACTACTTACATCGCTTATTGTGCCGCCTGTCATCAACCTTCAGGTGTAGGTTTACCACCAGCCTTCCCTGCGTTGAAAGGTAGTGCAATCGCTACTACAGGCTCAGCTGCAGATCATATTAATATTGTCTTTAATGGCCGCGCAGGTACAGGTATGCAAGGTTATGGCAAACAATTAAGTTTGAAAGAAATCGCTGCCGTTGTCACTTATGAGCGTAATGCTTGGGGTAACAATACCGGTGATGCCGTGCAAGCTTCAGATGTGAAAGCTGCTACTGGGGGCGCATCTACTGCTGCACCAGTCGCTGAAGTGCAAGCTGCGGTTGAAGAGGTTGTTGAGGCTCCTGCTGAAGACTTAACAAAAGAATATTCAATGGCAGAAATGATGGTCATGGGTGAAGAGGTTTATAACAAGGCCTGTGTAGCTTGTCATCAACCAACAGGTAAAGGTCTTCCTCCGGCATTTCCAGCTTTAGATGGTAGTATTATTACCACTGGTGATGTTGCTAAACACCTGGATATGGTGATTAACGGTAGTGCTAAAAATCCAGCAATGGCTGCATTTTCTGCTCAATTAACAAAAACTGAAATTGCTGCAGTAGTAACCTTCGAGCGTAATGCTTGGGGCAATAAAACTGGTGATTTGATACAAGCTGCAGATGTTGCTGCCGCAAGTGCGAAGTAAGGAGTAATTTAAATGACTACAGATGTTTTAAATGATCAAGATTCGCACGAAAGTGAGCATCACGATGATCATAAGATGACCGGCATTAAACGCTGGTTATATACCACCAACCATAAAGATATAGGTACACTTTATTTATGGTTCTCTTTTATCATGTTTTTAATCGGTGGCGCGTTAGCCATGGTGATTCGGGCTGAATTATTTCAGCCGGGTTTACAAATAGTAGAACCTGATTTCTTTAATCAATTAACCACAATGCATGGCTTAATTATGGTGTTTGGTGCCATTATGCCTGCGTTTGTTGGTTTTGCTAACTGGATGATACCAATGATGATTGGTGCACCAGATATGGCATTACCACGAATGAATAACTGGAGTTTTTGGATACTTCCTTTTGCTTTTGCTATTTTACTTAGTTCATTCTTTTTGGAAGGTGGTGCGCCTAACTTCGGTTGGACTTTTTACGCGCCCTTATCAACTACTTATTCAAATGGCAGTACGGCCTTTTTTGTCTTTGCAATCCATATTATGGGCGCATCGTCAATAATGGGCGCGATTAATATCGTGGTAACCATTATGAATATGCGAGCGCCAGGTATGACTTATATGAAGATGCCATTATTTGTGTGGACCTTCTTTATTACCGCTTATTTATTAATAGCTGTAATGCCGATACTGGCAGGTGTCGTGACCATGTTACTAACGGATACCTATTTTGGCACAAGCTTCTTTGATGCCGCTGGTGGCGGTGACCCAGTATTGTTCCAACATATTTTCTGGTTCTTTGGTCATCCTGAAGTTTACATTATGATTTTGCCCGCTTTTGGTATAGTTTCAACCATTATTCCAGCATTTTCTCGTAAACCATTGTTTGGTTACAGCTCTATGGTTTATGCAACATCCTCTATTGCCTTGCTGTCGTTTATCGTTTGGGCACATCACATGTTCACTACCGGAATGCCGCTGTTTGGCGAGTTATTCTTTATGTATTGTACTATGTTAATTGCTGTGCCTACTGGGGTGAAAGTCTTTAACTGGGTCGCTACTATGTGGCGGGGTTCGTTAACGTTTGAAACGCCCATGATGTTTTCAATTGCCTTTGTTATTTTATTTACCATTGGTGGATTCTCCGGCTTAATGCTGGCGTTGACTCCGGTTGATTTTCAATACCATGATACCTACTTTGTTGTTGCCCATTTTCACTATGTATTAGTAACGGGCTCGTTATTCTCTATTTTTGCTGGCGCATATTATTGGCTACCAAAGTGGACGGGGCATATGTATAACGAAACACTGGGTAAATGGCATTTTTGGTGTTCATTAATTTCGGTGAATTTATTATTCTTCCCGATGCATTTCTTAGGATTGGCGGGCATGCCACGTCGTATTCCTGATTATGCTTTACAATTTGCTGACTTTAACAAGTGGGTGAGTATTGGTGGTTTTGCCTTTGGTCTATCACAATTGATATTCTTAGTTGTGGTTATCAAATGTATTCGAGGTGGCGAGAAAGCACCGGCTAAACCGTGGGATGGTGCAGAAGGGTTAGAATGGACGGTGGCAAGTCCAGCGCCATATCATACATTTAGCACACCACCTAAAATTGATTAATACCTATGAGTAACAGCCCAGAGCATGATTCGGAGCCAGAAGATCAACAGACAGCTGTTGATTCTTCACGCACTAAAAATAATCGTGTAGTGAAAAAACTACTGTTGATCGTTTTTGGTATGTTTGGTTTCGGTTTTGCTCTAGTGCCGTTATACGATGTATTTTGTGATATCACCGGATTAAACGGTAAAACTAATGGTGTATCAGTTGCTTATGCTGCTGACGGCATTGATACTTCACGCACGATAACCGTGCAATTTATTACACGCACTGCTAAGGGTATCCCTTGGCAGTTTGAACCCGTAGTGAATGAAGTAAAAGTTCATCCCGGTGAAGTTAAATTTGTTAAGTTTTACGCTAAAAATGAATCTAGTCGTGACATTGTCGGTCAAGCGGTACCGTCGGTTTCACCGGGTATTGCTGCAGGATATTTTCAAAAAATTGAATGCTTTTGCTTTACCCAACAGCCGTTAAAAGCCAATGAAGATGTTGAGATGGGATTACAATTCTATATCGATTTAGAGCTACCACCTGAGGTGACCACTCTAACATTGTCTTATACGCTTTATGACATTACAGACAGCGTAGATTCATCATCTTAAGAGATTTAGTGTAAACACTAGAAGGGGAATAAAATGACAACAAAAGAATATGAAACTTATTATGTACCCGCCCAAAGCCATTGGCCTATCGTTGGCGCCGTAGCCTTATTTTTGATTGCCTATGGTTCAGGGAACTATGTTAGCGACCACTTCGGTAACAACCCAACAGACGATGGTTATGGCGGATTTTTATTAATAGCGGGTCTTGGCTTGATCATCTATATGTTATTCGGTTGGTTCAGTAATGTTATCAATGAATCAATGTCAGGAAAATACAGTCATCAATTAGATAATTCGTTCCGCCAAGGAATGAGCTGGTTTATCTTTTCAGAAGTGATGTTTTTTGCCGCGTTTTTTGGTGCTTTGTTTTACGTAAGGGTGTTTGCTGTGCCATGGTTAGATGGAGCAGGAAATAATGTCATGACAGGTGAAGTTTTATGGCCTGATTTTACTGCAGCTTGGCCATTATTAACAACACCTGATGGTACCGAAACCACCGCTATGGGTTGGTTTGGACTACCGTTACTCAATACAATTTTGTTATTAACTTCATCGGTAACTGCTCATTTTGCCCATGTTGCATTAGAGCAAAATAAACGACTACAATTAAAAGTATGGTTAGGACTTACTATTTTATTAGGTAGTGCCTTTTTGGGCTTCCAAGTACTAGAGTACGCCCATGGTTATTCAGAAGAAATGCAATTGTATTTAACCAGTGGCGTTTATGGCAATACTTTCTACTTATTAACTGGTTTTCATGGCATGCACGTTACCTTAGGTACGGTGATGTTAATTGTAATGTTCTTTAGAATTTGGAAAGGACACTTTACCCCGGAGAATCATTTTGCCTTCCAAGCCGCAAGCTGGTATTGGCATTTTGTTGACGTAGTATGGGTAATGCTGTTCGTCTTCGTTTATATATTGTAACGGTTTATATTACGCCTAGTCACCGCGATTACTGCGTTGAAAGTACTCATTGATAGTCATCAACTCCGTGCTTTCGCCTTGTACTCGCGAAGACTAAACGCAATCTGAAACGTTACTTTTAGCCAAGCTAGATTCGTCATTCCGGTTGTTTTTAGGCCGAAATCTGTAGTATATATGAGAACATAGATTAATAAGGGCGGGGGTTTGGTGTGATCACTCCCGTCAGTAAACCTACTAGTATTAATAATACTATGGCAACCGAAAGGTAGAGTCGTCTACCAATGAATTTAGTCATTGATGGTTGGTTTGGATCGTTTTTATTCATTAATATTAACGCTTTAAATAAATTGTAAACCATAAAAGCCAACATGCAGACGATAACTATTTTAAATATCATTTAAACCCCTTCCTAAGTAGGATTGTTGTAGTAAGGAAGTAAACCTCAAGTGCCAAGCAGTAATTATTCAACCACAAAGCGAATTAAAATTAGCTTATCAAATATTAGCCTTCCCTGGTTAGTTATTACGCTAGTTATTTTTGTCTGCTTAATAAAGCTAGGCTTGTGGCAAAGTTCTAGAGCCGTTGAAAAAGAACATAGACTTGAGCGTATGGTTGAGCTGAAACAACAAGATTCACTCTCTTTACCTCAAGTACTTGCGTTGAAATCATCGAATAATCAAATTGACTACCTTAATGATTTTCCTGTAGTTATTAATGGAAGTTTTATCCCAGGTATTATTTTTTTACTGGATAATCAAACCAATAAAAATTCATTAGGCTATAGAGTATATCAGGTGGTGAACGTTGGTGAACATGCAGTGTTGGTGAATTTAGGCTGGATACAAGGTTCGATCAATCGACAAGATCTACCAGATGTTGAAGCATTGGTTGGTCAATTTGAATTTTCAGGACATATCCGTTTTATAGAAAAAGGTTTTATGTTAATGGAACAAAAATTTGAATCGAATCAATGGCCTTTACGGATACAACAAATTGAACTTGAAAAGTTTTCGACATTAATTGGCATAAAGCTATTGCCCTTTGTTGTCTACTTAGATAAGAATGAAGGCTTAGGTTTTGAAAAAAATTGGCAGCCTATTGTTATGCCACCTGAAAAACATCGTGCTTATGCTTTTCAATGGTTTAGTTTGGCAGTTGCCTGGCTATTATTGATGAGTTGGGCAAGTTATCGCTTTGGCCGAGAGGACCATGATAAAAGTGATAACATTAATGAAAAATAATAATAATAAAAATAATAAAAAGGTTTAGGTATATGAGTAGTAACGAAACCTCAGAAAATACTTCAGTTTCTGTAAACAAAGCAAAATCTCGCCGCGGCCTTATTTTGATGTTAGTCGCTTTTGCATTACCAGTGATTGTGGCAAAGCTTGCTCTTGATAACAACTGGCTAGAATATGGCGTGACAAATAAAGGTCAACTAATTGAAGGTGAGCTCACCCTTGAAAAGTTAGGATTGAATAAAGATGATTTTAATCAGCAATGGTTAATTCTTTACGCCATGCCTAAAGACTGTGATAGCCATTGTGAGCAAACACTTGAGAGTGTGCACAATAGTTATGTGGCTTTAGGTAAAGACATGCCGAGAGTGACTCCGGTAGCACTTAGCCAAGAGCTATCAGTAAAGCAACAAAAACGCATCAATGAAAGCCAATGGCAAGTGATCGCTATGCCAAGCATGACTAAAAACCGCATTGGTCATGCACAAATTTTAGTGGCTGACCCTCAAGGTAATGTATTTTTAAGTCATGAAATCCCAGAAAAAGATTCAGAATTATCCGCATTTGGTAAACAAATATTAGCTGACATGAAAAAATTACTGAAGTATTCAAGGATTGGCTAAGATGTACCATCAACAAAGTTTAGCGATTAGAAAACTTGTTTTGCTCAGTATATTATTAGCTTTAATTGTCGTCAGTTTAGGTGCTTATACTCGATTAACACATGCGGGTTTAGGCTGCCCAGATTGGCCAGGTTGTTACGGTATGATAAATGTACCTGAAACCAGTGAGCAATTGGCTAGCGCTCAAGCGTCTTTTCCAAATCTAATAGTTGAGCCAGAAAAAGCATGGAATGAAATGATTCATCGATACTTTGCTGGTACGTTAGGTTTATTAATTTTATTAATCGCTTTTTTATCGTTTAAGAATCGCAGTCAAGGAACGCCACTTCGACTACCGCTGTTGATTTTGGTTGTTGTTATTTTTCAAGCAGCCCTTGGTATGTGGACGGTCACAATGAAGT
>JALJPB010000006.1:119139-164209 GCA_022969175.1 Colwellia sp.
ATGGGGCATTTGCTTGGTGGGTTTGCTACTTTGTGTTTATTGTTCTTATTATATTTGAGACTGAACCCATATCGTATGACCAGCGGAGATTTTTCAGTTAAAAAATATGGTCGTTATGGTTTTATAGGTATAGTAATATTAACAGGGCAAATTGCTCTTGGTGGTTGGACTTCTTCAAACTATGCGGCACTCACTTGTACTGAGTTACCTATTTGTCAATCAGGTTGGCTGGAGCGAATGACATTTGAAGACTCTTTTGATGTTATTCCACCGGAAAAAGAGAGTTATGAATTTGGCCATTTAGATCACAATGAAAGGCTAACCATTCATGTTGTACACCGTTTAGGGGCTATTGTTACTTTTTTGTATTTAGGTTGGTTAGCACTTATGGTCTTTATAAAATCCCAGACACCATTTTTTAAAAATTCAGCACTACTATTGGCCTCTTTATTGATTGTTCAAGTGAGCTTAGGTATTAGTAATATCTGGTTCTCATTGCCACTTGCAGTGGCTGTTAGTCATAACATTGTCGCAGCTTTATTAATGCTTTCTCTGATCACGTTAACTTACAGTCTTCGTCGAAAGATTTAGATTTTTCCAAAGGAATTTTTATGAGTGACTCTTCAACATTACCAATATCGGCACAACAAAATACCGGGCAGCAAAGTCAGAAAGTCAAAAGTATGAGTAAATGGCGAGCTTATTACGATATTACTAAACCGAGAGTTGTAGCCCTATTAGTTTTAACCGCAGTTGTTGGTATGAGCTTATCAGTACCCGGAGGCCTACCTTGGCAATTATTTTTACCGGCAATGCTAGGTATAGCTCTACTGTCATCTGCCGCAGCAGCTATTAATCATATTGTTGATGAAAAAATTGACGGCATCATGGGACGAACCCATAACCGACCTTTGCCTGAAGGTAAAATCACTGCTAATAATGCCATTGTTTTTGCTGCAAGTATTGCCACTATCGGCTTTGTATTGTTATATGCTTTAGTTAACCCTCTAACTGCATGGCTAACACTTGCCGGCTTAGTTGGATATAGCTTTGTTTATACAATGTATTTAAAGCGGGCAACACCACAAAATATAACGATTGGCGGCTTAGCAGGTGCCATACCTCCTTTGCTGGGTTGGACAGCAATGACCAATGAAATACATCCTCACGCTTTGTTATTAGTTTTATTAGTTTTCACTTGGACACCACCACATTTCTGGGCGCTAGCGATTCATCGTAAAAAAGAATATGCCAAAGTGAACATTCCGATGTTGCCAGTAACCCATGGTGTTAACTTTACCAAAACTCAAATTTTGTTATATACCATATTATTATTTGTTGTTGGTTTATTACCGTACCTGGTTGGCATGAGTAGTTGGATTTATTTAATTGGCGCGGTAGTGCTTAATTTAATGTTTTTCATGTATGCATGGAAATTGAAATTTAATGCCGATGAAAATACTGCCATGGATACCTTTAAGTTCTCTATTGTGCATTTAATGGCTTTATTTGGTTTCTTGTTATTAGATCATTATATCTTGCCGTTAGGCTAGGGACTGAGATAAACAGTGAATAAATTACTTTATGTTATTGTCGCTATCGTTGCGCTTGCCGCTGGTTTGTTAGGGTTTTATAAATCATTTTATTTGGCACAACCAGAACATGCTCTTTATTATCAACAACCCAGAGTATTGAAGCCTTTTCAATTAACGGATCATCAAGGTAGCCCTTTTACTAATGAACAAGTAACAGGGAAATGGTCCTGGGTATTTTTTGGTTATACCTCTTGCCCTGATGTTTGCCCAACTACACTGCAAGAACTTAATTTTATTTATGATGAACTCACTGATATTGCTGATAACCAAGTCTTATTAGTTTCTGTTGACCCTCAGAGAGATAGCCAAGAAAAATTAGCACAATACATTGCCTATTTTAATCGTGAGTTTAAAGCCCTAAGAGCTGATCATGGTGTGTTATTTCCTTTTGCTCGTAATATGGGCTTAATGTATGCGATTACTGATAGTGAAAGCGATAATGATAGTAATGCATATTTAGTTGATCATAGTGCCTCTATTGTGCTGATAAATCCTGATGGACAAATTGCCGCGATATTTAAACCAGAGCAAGAAATTGGGCAAGTACCTAGTATTGATGGAGCAAAGCTGGTTAGTGATTTTGAAAAAATAGTACGATTACACCACTAGATATTTTGAGATTGACAAAAAAATACAATACAGTGATTGTTGCTGTAAAAATGCTTTGCTAGTATAGCAATTTGAAGATGTAGAAATTAGTCTACAGACACACAACGGAGAATATTGATGATTGTATTAAATACCCTCCGGGTAAAAATTGTTTAACGTTTAGTTTTAACCGTATTCGATTTTAATACCCGGTCTAATTTTTTAGTTACCGGGGCTACAAAAAAAAGCCCTGAAATTTACATTTAAACGCTATTTCAATTATTGAGGTACGCGGGGCTAATCATGTCATTATTATCTTTATCACAAATGGGTTTTAACGCCTTTTTTCAACAACAACTTTCACTTGAACAGCTAGAATCATATACCTTAGCTCGTATTAGTGCGCAGCATCGTGCTCATATAGAGCTGATGACTGAACTGCATACCAACTTAAAAATGTCAGTTACTTCATTGATGGTAGACCTTACTGTCGGTGACTGGATTTTAATTAATCAGCAGGGCTTATTTGAGCAGCGGCTTGACCGACAATCTTTATTTGCCCGTAAATCAGCGGGCTCTAAGGTTGACTTACAACTTATAGCAGCAAATATTAATACTGTTTTTATTGTTTGTTCACTTGATGATAATTTTAATTTAAACCGGATTGAACGCTACTTAGCTTTAGCTTACGAAGCCAATGTCGAGCCTGTTGTCGTATTAACCAAGGCAGATTGTTGTCATGAGGTTGATAAGTATCGAGGACAAGTTCAGTCATTAGATCCCATGTTAATGGTTGAAGCGGTTAACGCATTAGATACTTCAAGTATTGAGCCATTAAAAGCCTGGTGTGCAACAGGTAAAACTGTTGCTTTTATTGGCTCTAGTGGTGTCGGTAAATCAACCTTAGTTAATACTTTATTAGACGACAATTCGCAATTAACAGCCGCCTCGCGAGAAGATGATAATCGAGGTCGTCATACAACTACATCACGATCGCTTCACTTAATGCCAACCGGAGGCTTATTACTCGATACTCCTGGTATGAGAGAATTACAACTGGTTGATTGTGAACAGGGGATTAGTGATACTTTTTCAGAAATTACAGCACTAGCTAATCAGTGTCGATTTGCAAATTGTCAGCATCATAGCGAACCTGGCTGTGCAGTTAATGTAGCTATAGAAGAGGGGGATTTAGAATCCAGAAGGCTTGATAACTACGAAAAGTTATTAAAAGAGCAAGCTAGAAATAGTGCAACATTGGCACAAAAGCGAAGTAAGGATAAAAACTTAGGGCGTTTTTATAAATCGGTGATCAAGGAAAGTAAACAAAGAAAGAATAAATAACTTTAAACATTAAAACAGCGACAGTTATTTGCTGTCGCTGTATCTATATCACAGCGGGTACCACTGCCCACCTTCTTTTAAGATAAACCAAGGTTTAGAATACCAATAATAACGTCCAGGTTTGCTAATACTCGGAGCTGTACAGTTACACCTTACTCTACCTGTTGGTAGAGCGGCACTAAAATTAATAGTGAAACTGTTATCTTCATGCCAGTTGATTTCTTGGCGACCTAAGCCTGAAATATAACAGTTAAGCTGCGATTTATTGAAGTCGTCAACCGCTACATTAAGGGTGATTGACATGGTGGTATTACGTTCAAAAATGGTATCAGCATTCTGACCATTTAAACGGATATTTAAGGGTAATGAATTGAGCTTGTCCCTTAGGCCTGAAATTTTATCGTAAGGTTGAGAAGCTGGAAATCTTGGTACTATTGAAAGATCCGTTGATAGGCCTATCGCGCCAGATTGCTGAGTAAAGGCGACAAAATTATTATCTTTCATCCATTGTTGATCTGCAGGAGTATATTCACCGTAAGGATAAGCAAAAAACCGCCAACTTTGCCCTGTTTCTTCTTCTATTATTCTTTCAGCGTCTAATAATAACTGACTGTACTGATTCAGCCACTGTTCATTAGTTATCCCCTGAGGTTTTCTTGCCATTGAGTCATGTTTAAAGCCATGGTTGGCGATAATAACACCTGCATCAGCTAGCCCTTTTAACTGTAGCCATGAAAGATAACTTTGAGCTCCCAAGTTGATGGTGTTAGGATTCACAAAAATTGTATAAGGATAATTAAACTTATCAAGTATAGGTTTAGCGTTTGTCATAATATCTTGATAGGCGTCATCAAAGGTAATGGCAACTGTTTTATCTTTTAACGTTTTTTGTTTTTTTACCGAGTTTATCAGTTCAGATAATGGCACAACGGTAAAGTTGTTATCTTTTAAATATTGTAAATGTACTTCAAATTGCGCAGGTGTAATGCTTGTGCTCTTAGGCGTTGTTTCGCTAACGTGGTGATATTGTAAAATCACGGCAGCTAAACTATTGATGCTAAAACAGCACAGTAGAGTCGCTAAGACTATTTTTTTCATGAAAACAAGCTCCAAAATTCAACTGACCCTAGTATATTTTATTATTTAGACTTTAACTAGGGCGTGTTGCTCTTTCAAATTCGTCTCTGGAATGACTGAAAACACCTCAATCAAGGCACGAAGAGTGTAGTTTGGTTGTTCCAAATAAATAATGATACGGATGATTGGTTCCAGACATAATCCAAGTACCTACGTCCATGCAGGTAACGTAGAGTGTGGTTTTTTCAGTCGTTCCCCGAAGGGCTGAGGCTATTTGGCCCTTCAACTTCGTTATAAATCGTTTAAATAGAATGACTATGAGACACTATGTATGCCTTGTTGGAGGGCCAAATAGCCGACAGCAGAAATGAATATGAAAGAGTAACACGCCCTGACTAATAGGAAGATTTATTGTTTAACATCAAAAATTCAGCGCAACATAAAAGTTTAATCATGCTTGCCTTACCGATGATTTTTTCAAATATCACCGTACCCTTATTGGGGCTTGTCGATACCGCAGTTATTGGTCATTTAGAACATGCCTACTATTTAGGTGGCGCGACAGTTGGTGCAATGATCATCACTTTTATAACTTGGCTCTGTGGATTTTTACGAATGTCTACTACTGGGTTGTCTGCACAAGCTTATGGCGCTAATGACGCAAGTTTAGGAATTGTTATCTTATTAAGAGGTATTTTAGTTGCAACCTTAGTCGGCGCAAGTTTAATACTTTCTCAGGTGTTTTATTTAGATGGGGCGTTATTTCTTGCTGGTGGCTCTGAGCAAGTCCAGCTTTATGCTAGGCAATATAGTGATATCCGTATTTGGGGCTTGCCTGCCGCTTTATCTAATTTGGTGATTTTAGGCTGGTTATTAGGCAATCATCAAGCCAAGTCAGTTATGTGGATATTGATTTTCACTAATCTTATTAATCTTGGTTTAGATTTACTTTTTGTTATTGGTTTTGGCTGGAAGGTACAAGGTATAGCTTTTGCAACACTTATTGCTGAGTATTCTGGACTTACTCTTGGTTTGTTGGTTGTTTTTATTAAATTCAACCCACCCTTAAAACGTGCATTTTATGATTACAAAGCGCTGTTGGTAGCGGTATTTCGTAAAAATGAGCTACTTACCTATTTTCAATTAAATCGAGATATATTAATTCGTACATTATGCTTAGAGTTATGTTTTGTTTTCATTACTTTTCAAGGGGCTAGATTAGGGGATAATGCAGTAGCAGCAAATGCGATTTTATTAAATTTTATTTTACTGATTTCTTTTGGTTTAGATGGAGTTGCCAATGCCGCAGAAGTTTTGGTGGGTAAAGCCAAAGGAGCGAAAGATTATTCGTCGTTAAATACAGTGATCAAAATATCACTTTTTTGGACGGGTACATTCGCGGTGTGTTATTCAATGCTATTTGTTTTATTTGGCGATATTTTTATTACTTGGATAACTGATATTGATGAAGTAATCATTTTTACCGAGCAATATATGTTTTGGATTGTACTATTGCCACTAATAGGTTGTTGGTGTTACTTATATGATGGGATCTATATAGGGTTGATGCAGGCTAGAGCAATGCGAAACAGTATGATTATTGCAACGTTCGGCTGTTTTTTTCCAGTGTGGTATATATTACAGGGCTATGGTAATCATGCTTTATGGGCTGCGCTATCAATATTTCTCTTAGCCCGAGGACTTACACTGGCTTGGCATTATAATTACCGAGTTAAAGTAAACTTTTAACTGGATGAAAAATAATCGCCAAGGTAACTATTAATACCGTACTAACTGCTTTAATTAGAGAAGTTGCTATTAGAATTTTATATTTTTATTTATTTTATGTTTTGACAGGATATTCATCCAACGGTTGGCAAAAATACCTAAATAACCCCAAGCTGCAATTATACAGGAGATACCTAGTAATAAAATGCCTAGAACTTGCCAAAGGTGATGATAGAAGTAGCCTAAGCCAATGCAGATTAAGCTTAAAACAAAAAGACCAAGGCCACGAAGAAATATGGTTAAACTTCTTTGTGGGTCTTGGCCTAATTTTTCAAGTAAGCTAGTCATAGATGATTCGAGTTACTCTAGATTACTGTAAATTAATTGGAGCTAAACTGTTTAGTAATATGAGTGTTCACCACGTTCATGCTCAGTCATATCTTTTACACCGATAATTTCGCCCGCCATAATCTCTACTAATTGTTTTTCAATACCGTCTTTAACGGTCACGTCAATTTGGCTACAACCATTACAGCCACCACCAAATTGTAATACTGCATAACCGTCGTCAGTAATTTCCATTAGGGTACATTCGCCACCATGGCTCGCTAGTTGAGGGTTGACTTCGGCTTGAAGAAAGTAACTAACACGTTCAAATAATGGCGCATCATCGGCTACTTTTCTTAATTTAGCATTAGGTGCTTTTAATGTTAACTGTGAACCCATTTGATCAGTAGTAAAATCGATTTCAGCTTCTGCTAAAAAAAGTTTACTGGGACCGTCAACTAAAGCGGAAAAACCATTAAATTCTAATACGACGTCGTCAGGCTCTACTGCATCAGCTGGACAATAAGATACACCACATTCAGCACTAGCCGTTCCAGGGTTTACAACAAAAACACGAATGTTTGTTCCTTCGGCTTGTTGTTCTAATAATTTTTTAAAATGCTCTTGGGCGGTTTCTGAAATATTGATCATGTTAATTTCTCTTGCTCGATACGGGTAAACTGATTTAATGATATACCTGACTAAATTACTCAAGTATGTTTATTTTACTCTTCAATTTAACTTACCGCTAGTACCTCTTGCTCTTTTTTAGTGGCTATATGATATAAAACGAATAGATTGAGAGCTTGCACGTTATTTTTTTCACTGTTTCTTGGTGGTTTTTGACTGGTTATATTACAATAAGTATCGTTTTGTGTAGAGGGATTGGAAATGGTTTTACTGCGTTTTATTGTTTTAGTGATGTTGTTAGTCTTTTCGTTAAGCCATGCATCAAATATTTATGCGGCTAATTTCACCGATTACCTTCCTAAAGAGCAAAACTATCAACAAAGTATCCCTACTCCTGAATCTGTATTAGGTTTTGGTATAGGTGAACGTCATGTTCGACATCATCAATTAGTAAACTATTTTCAGCAATTAACCAACAGTTCAGAGCGAATACAACTCACTGAAATTGGGAAAACCTCTCAGTTTAGACAACAGTTACTGGTAACCATTTCATCACCTGAAAATTTAAATAACCTTGATGAAATATTAGCTAAACGAAACTTTTATTTAAAACAAGTAACTGATGGTGATGAAAAAAATGATGGACCTCTAATTATTTGGCTAGGTTATAGCGTTCATGGTGACGAAGCCAGTGGGGCAAATGCCGCAATGCTGGTTGCTTATCATTATGTCGCTAGTCAGTCTGAGCAAATAACAAGCTTATTAGAAAATACCATCATTGTGTTAGAGCCAAGTATCAACCCTGATGGTTTAGATAGATTTGTTAACTGGGTGAGTACTTTTAGCAACGACGTTGTTAATGATGATCCCAATGACATTGAACATCATCAAGGCTGGCCAACAGGTAGAACCAATCACTATTGGTTTGATTTAAATCGTGATTGGTTGTTGCTTACACAACAAGAAAGTCGCAATAGACTGAAATATTATCATCAATATCAGCCAAACGTTGTTGGCGATTTTCATGAAATGTCTCGCAATGGTAGTTATTTTTTTCAACCCGGCGTACCAAGCAGAACACACCCATTAACACCTAAAGGCAATGGTGATTTGACCCGCCTTCTTGCCCGTTATCACGCTAAATCTTTAGATAAAGAACAGCGCCTCTATTACAGTGAAGAAGTCTTCGATGACTTTTATTATGGTAAAGGCTCAACTTATCCAGATATCAATGGCAGTATCGGTATTTTATTTGAACAGGCAAGTAGCAATGGTATGCAACAACAAAGCATAAATGGCTTAGTTACCTTTGAATTTGGTATAAAAAATCATGTATTAACATCACTTTCGACCGTAGAAGGGGCATGGGAGAACAAGCAGCAACTAATCAATTATCGCCAAGACTTCTATCGCCAAGCAATTAAGCTTGCCAGTAAAGAAAATTTTAATGGTTATCTTATTCATGCCGACAACGACTATTACCGAATAAATAGATTTTTAAATACCTTAAAGCAACATCAAATTGAGGTTTATCCTTTAACCAGTGATTTTCGCCATGATGGTAAATTGTATACTAAAAAGCAAAGCTATTATGTTTCTCTTGAACAGCCACAATTTCGGGTAATTCAAGCTTTATTTAACCAACAGACCAATTTTAAAGATAATACTTTTTATGATGTTTCTGGTTGGACCCTACCATTAGCAATGAATATTGAATTTCATAAAGTAGACCGAACTAGGGGGCTGAAATTAGCGGAAAACAGCTGGCAAATGCCGCAACCTGCAACCATTTTACTTGATGAAGATGCTTATGCGTATGTTTTTGAATGGCATCACTCACTCGCCCCGCAATTATTGGAGCGTTTGTTAGATTCAAATATCAAAGCCAAAGTTGCAACAAAAAGCTTTGTTAGTGATGTTCAAGGAGTCGATCGAACATTTAAAGCCGGTAGCATTTTGATAGCAGCTGGCTGGCAAAATGTTAATAATTGGCGAACACTATTATCTCAAGCGAGCAGTGAGAGTAATATAGATATTTTTAGTTTATCTACGGGACTTACACCACAAGGAATTGATTTAGGTAGCAGTTCTTTTTCAGCTATCGCTCCGGTTAAAGTTTTATTAATAGGTGGTAAAAACATTTCAGAATATGAGGCTGGAGAAGTACGTTATTACCTTAATGAAACGCTAAATATTCCATTGTCAGTTGTTGAGCAGCATCGAGTAAATAGTGTTGATTTGTCTAGTTACAGTCATATTATATTAGTTGATGGAAATTATAATAATTTCTCAAAAAGAATAGTACAAAAATTAAGTCACTGGATTAAAAATGGTGGTGTTGTATTTGCTCAAAAAAGAGCAGCTAAATGGTTAGCAGATAATGAAATCTTATCAGCAAGTTTTATTAGTCAAAATAAAATAAACCAGTTGTTTTCAGCAGATGGTTTGCGATATAAAGATAAAGAAAAATTAGCGGCTCGTAAGCGTATTGCCGGGGCGATTTTTAAAACAACTTTAGACAATAGTCACCCGATAGCTTACGGCTTTGAAAGTAATAATTTACCATTATTTAGAAATAGCACCTTAATTATGAAGGGTCAAAGTCAGCCTTTTACCAGTGTAGTTAATTATACCGATTCACCCTTGATCAGTGGTTTTTCGGATAAAAACTTGGTCAATGTTATTGCACATAACCCTGCAGTAATTGCTCATAGTTTAGGTAAAGGTCGGGTTATTGCTAGCAGTGACAATCTCATTTTTCGAGGTTACTGGTTAGGCAGTGCTAAGTTACTCGCTAATAGTTTATATTTTTCTAAAGCATTTAATACCCCGATAAAAGAGTAGATCTCTTTATAAGGTGCTTGCTAGGTTTAGTTAATATGAATTAAGATTAGTTAAGTTTAATTTCACTGGGTAGTGATAAACACAAAGCCAAAACCGTTACTTTTTTAACGCCAGCCAACTTTAAGCAACGGCTAATTTCACTTGCCGTTGCTCCAGTTGTTACAACATCGTCAATCAGAATTATATGTTCTGGAGGCGAATTTTCTTTCATCAGATTAACATCAAAAAGGCCACGCAAATTTTTTCTTCGTAACGTCCCTGATTGACCAACTTGGCTTTTGGATGATTTGTTACGTGATAATATTTTTTCATCATATGGAAGGTCAATTTGCTGAGCTACCACCTTCGCCAATAAGTGTGCTTGATTAAAGCCTCTTTGTTGCCATTTAGTAATATGAATTGGTACGGCAACCACGAGGTCAGCTTTATTATTTTTATACTGTGAGAGGGTTTGTTGATAATGCTTAGATAGTAATAAAGCCATTAATTGCGCTATTTCAAAGCGACCATGATATTTCAGTTGGCTTAACCAGTCAGAAAAAGGAGTGATGTAGGGGGATAAACAAATTAAGTGATCAAATGTGATTTTCGGTAATATTTTATTAACTGCAGGCCAATTCAGTAAATCGCCATTAATTATATTAAGATCAAATATGGGTAAATCATCTACACAAGTTTGGCAAAGCAGTAAATAATCAGTGCATGCTTCGCCACACAAATCACAACTGCTCAACTTTAGTAAAACCTGACGATAATACTTGGTTACGGTTTTAAAATATTGAGAATAATTGTTGGTGAGTAATTCCATTTACCACTCCATTTTTGTACACTAAGCTCACTTTTTAGTGAGAAGATAACTATCTATTTAAGCATGGCAGAAACTTTACAAATTACGAGCCAAGGACAAGGAATTCCTTTGGTATTAATTCATGGTTGGGGGTTAAACTCAGGTGTCTGGCAACCCTTAGCCGAAAAGCTGTCGACTTTTTGCAAAGTTATTACGGTAGATTTACCCGGTTATGGTTTAAATATTGATAACAACCTTGATGATTATTCATTAGTCAATATTAGTGACAAAATTGTTGAAGCAATTAACGAGCCTGCGGTTTATCTTGGCTGGTCTTTAGGAGGCTTAGTTGCTACCGATATTGCCCAACGATATCAAGATGATACACTTGCCTTAATTACAGTAGCAAGCTCGCCATGTTTTGTAGAGCAGAGTTCAACTACAGAGCAAACTACTTGGTTTGGTATCAAGCCACTACTTCTTAATGCATTTCATCATCAGCTAGCTAAAGACACCAAAAAAACCATAGATGGCTTTTTGAAAATACAGGCGATGGGTAGTCCACACGTTCGGAAAAATTTAAAAGAAATCAAAGATTTAATATTTCAATATGACATGCCATCCAGACAAACGTTAGATGATTCTTTAGCCTTATTAGAGGAAGTAGATTTGCGAGAGGAATTGTCATTGTTAACGCTACCTTTTTTACGATTATATGGTCGTTTAGACTCACTGATACCAAAAAACGTAGCCACTTTTGTTGATCAATTAACGCCCAGTAGTGAAAGTTATATATTTCCTCATGCGTCACATGCTCCGTTTATCTCTCATCCTGATGATTTTTTTGAAGTTTTAAAAACTTGGCTTTTGAGTAATCAAAAATCCCTGTAAGATAGCTACAACAGGACTTACAATAAAATCAGTGCTTTACTTTTTATTGCTTTTGGTTAATAATTAAACAATAAGGTTAGCTGTATCGTTGCGAACCGTTGCTAGTTATTGAGGAGGGTAAGATGGAAATACAATCAGCATTTAATGCCGGACTTGAAGGTTTTCAAAAAGCGACCGAAAAGGCAAATGAAGCAGCGGCAAACATTGCCTTGCAAACCTCTGTAAACTCGAGTGACAATAAAGTTGCTCAAGAAGACAATACCTTGAGTATCGATCAATACCAGACGTCAGATGATTCAGTTAGCATCAATCAATCAATCATCGATTTAAAAGTAGCAGAGCTTCAAGCAAAAGCCTCAGCTACTGTCATTAGTACCGCTGACGAAAACCTTGGCACTTTACTAGACGTAAGAGTGTAAATTTATTTATGAACATTTCACCGCAACTTCCAAGCTTACCCTTAGCTACAGTAGTTAATCCTCCTACTGAAACCTTGCGTCGTGAAAATAATCAACGTGAAGTCATTGTTAAACCTGAAGCTGCAGCTCAATCGGCCGCAGAGAAGGGAGTCGCTTCTGAAAAAGAACGGGCAAAATCTCCTGCTCAAAATAATGAACAAGTAGATTTTGCTAATATCAGAAAGCGTGCTGAACAAGAAAATACCACCATTAGTGAAAACAACAGGGAAGGTGACAACCCTGAATCAAAAGAGCAACAACAACAACAAGCGGATACTGAAAAAAGTGCTGCTGAGATTTTTGCTGAAGAAAAAATTATCAACAATTTGCAGCAAAGAGATTTAGAAGTTCGTTCTCACGAACGTGCCCATGCAGCAGTTGGTGGTGCAACTACTGGCGCTCCTTCATATTCATTTGAAACCGGCCCCGATGGTAAAAAATACGCATCAAGTGGTGAAGTTGCTGTCGACTTATCTCAAGTTAAAGGTAATCCACGCGCTACTATAGCTAAAATGCAGAAAGTTCACGCTGCTGCACTTGCTCCGGCAAACCCTTCAATTCAAGATACTCGTGTGGCGGCTTCTGCAGCTAGGATAATTGCTCAGGCTCAATCGGAACTATTAGCTACAGACTTTGACGATGTGCAAAAAGTGCCGTTGTCGGTAAAAAACATCAAACCTAATGATGTTTTTTCTCAAGAAAATGGTTCAAAAAATAAAAATGATAGTAATGATTTTGATACTTTAATCAACCAAACACTTGATGCCCAAGAAGCGGTATCACCCACTCGAACTCAAGATGTGAGTGAACGAGCTACTCGTATTGAAAATTTTTATTTTAATATCAATCAAGCATATGAAAAACCGCCAACTCATCAATTTGAGTTAACCGCTTAGCTGATTGAGTAACTCAGTATATAAATAAAAGAGACAAATAAAAACGCCTGCTGATGCAGGCGTTTTTTTATTTGCTGAGTGGGAAGAAACTTATTGGAATTGTTATTAAATACCGTAGTTTTCGCGATATTTTCGAATAGTTAATAAACTGTCATTCAATTCTGGTTGCTCTGCTACTTTTTCTTCTAAGTAAGTAATTACATCGCCTAGAGTTACTATAGAAATAACCTTAGTACCAAAGTCACGTTCAACTTCTTGAATAGCAGATAGCTCACCTTGGCCTTTTTCTTGGCGATCAAGGGCAATTAATACCCCTGATAATTGTGCGCCCTGGTTTTTAATGATTTCCATCGACTCACGAATGGCAGTACCAGCGGTGATAACATCATCAACCAGCATTACCTTACCTTTCAGATCTGAGCCAACTAAACTACCACCTTCACCATGCTTTTTAGCTTCCTTACGATTAAAGCAGTAAGGCATGTCAATATTATGGTGGTCAAAAAGCGCTACAGCGGTTGTTGTCGCAATTGGAATACCTTTATAAGCAGGGCCAAATAATAAGTCGAATTCAATAGATGATTCCGTTAAAGCGGTAGCATAAAAGCGACCTAACCTTGCTAGATCACCACCAGTATTAAATAAACCCGCGTTAAAAAAGTATGGGCTTGTGCGTCCAGATTTCAAAGTAAACTCACCAAAACGTAATACCTGTTTTGATAAAGCAAATTCAATAAAATCGCGTTGATATTGTTTCATTTATTTCTCAGTACTGATTTTTAACTTAAATTGGTCTAGTTTAATGCTGATTTTTGCGCATCAAATAATTCATTGATCCCATTTTTCGCGAGTACTAACATTTCTTGCATTTCATCAAAGCTAAAAGGTGCTTCTTCAGCTGTACCTTGTACTTCAATAAGTTTACCTGTGTCTGTCATCACTACATTCATATCAGTATCAGCAACAGAATCTTCTGGATAATCAAGATCGGCAACGGCCTCACCTTTATAAATACCAACAGATACCGCGGCAATCATATGCTTTAAAGGATTGGTTTTAATAATTTCTTTAGCGCGCATATAATTTAAAGCGTCAACCAATGCTACACAAGCTCCAGTAATAGAGGCAGTACGAGTACCACCATCAGCTTGAATTACATCACAATCAATACTAATGGTATTTTCACCAAGGGCTTTTAAATCTACCGCAGCACGTAAAGCACGAGCAATTAAACGTGATATTTCTAAAGTACGGCCACTTTGCTTGCCAGAAGCCGCTTCACGGCGCATGCGTGTATGAGTAGAGCGAGGCAACATGCCATATTCAGCCGTTACCCAACCTTTACCTTGGCCTTTAAGGAAACGTGGTACACCTACTTCAACTGTTGCAGTACAAATTACTTTAGTATCACCAAATTCAATTAATACTGAACCTTCAGCGTGAGTTGTAAATTGGCGAGTAATAGTTACTGGGCGAATTTGCCCTGGTGTTCTGCCACTTGGACGCATAAGTTGTTCCTTAAAAATATGTAATTACGCGCATTATATACGCAAACATCTTGGGGTTCATCTTTCATCGAGCAAATTTAGTATTTTATTATCACGGATTTTGAAATATAGTTAATTAACCTCAGGTCTTGTAAAACAGGGCATGTTGAAGTTAATAGTTGAGAAAAAATGAAAATAATATTTACGGTGTTTTTTATCCTTGCGAGCCACTTAATTACTGTTCCTGCCTTTGCGGAGCATAAATTAGCATTACCTAAATACAGCCAAGTCTATTCAGAACAAAGTGATCCCTTCCAAGATGCCGTTGCGGCAATTAAGCTAGCCAAAGAAACTAATCGAAATGTATTAATTGAAATAGGTGGGAATTGGTGTACATGGTGTCATAAAATGGATGTGTTTTTAGAGAAAAACCCTGATGTATATCATGAGCTTCATAGTAAATTTGTATTATTAAAAGTCAGTGTTAGTGATGCTAATGAAAATGAAGATTTTATGAAATCACTACCGCCAGTGTTAGGTTATCCGCATATGTATGTATCAACATCGACAGGAAAAATGATTTTGTCTAAAGATACCGCAGAGCTTTTAGTAAATGGTCAGTATTCAACTGAGCGTTGGCTTACTTTTATCAAGGACTGGCAGGCCAATAGTCAACAATCTGTAATTACCGCAAGTAATGGCTAAGGAAAAATATTGAAATTTATGAGTTCGTTTTTTGATACAAACTATCAAACCCCTTTATGGCTTAGTGAAAAACTGACAAAGAAAAATCTTAGCCGACGTAATATGATGAAAGGGGCGCTAAAATCTGCTGGTGGGGCGGTTGTTGTCGCGGCAATTCCCATTAGTGCATGGTCAGCTGAATCGGCAAATTTATCGAAAAAGTTAACCTCCGATCCTTGGCTGACTTTAGACTCGGTATTAAATCACCTTTTACCTTCATCAAAATCTGGGCCTGGAGCCAAAGAAATTCATGCAACCACTTACCTCTTTAATGTAGTGCATTTACAACCTACCGAACAAACTGAAATTGACTTTATTTACAAAGGTGTTGGTTGGCTAAATGGTTATAGTCAAAGCCAATTGAAAAAGAATTTTAGTGAATTAACTACTCAAGACAAAGATAAGTTACTCCGTGGTATTAGCCAATCTCAAGCAGGAGAAAACTGGTTAAACACGCTGCTAGGCTATATTTTAGAAGCAACATTAACACCACCTATATACGGTGGTAATCCAAACCAAATAGGTTGGCAATGGCTTGAACACCAAGGTGGCTTTCCTTTGCCAAGTGAGGGAACCCGTTTCTATGAAATACCTAATCAGCAAAGCATGGTAGTAGCTAATACTGCAAAAAATGCTGAAGACAATAAAGAAACAAACATTAGGGTGGTCGATGTGCTGGCTAAGCGGGAGTTATTAATAGGTAAAGGGAAAAAAGCATGAGTTATGATATTTGTATCGTTGGCAGTGGCGCCGGCGCATCTCCTGTTGCTTATAGCTTAGCTAAAGCAGGCGCAAAAGTTTTAGTGCTAGAAAAAGGACCATGGTTAACAGAAAAAGAGTTTTATAAAGATGAGTTAGCCATTAGTTTACACAATGTTTATAACCCTAAATTAGCAGATGAACAACACGTTATTGAAGAGCAATACGAGCATGATAACGGTGATAATTATTGGCAAGGTGAAGCAACCAGTGAATCTGGTTGGAGTTTCTGGAACGGTACGGTTGTCGGTGGTTCGTCAAACTTTATGAGTGGTTATTTTCATCGCTTAAAACCCATCGATTTTCGATTGAAATCAGAATTTGGCGCTATTGAAGGTGCAAATGTTGAAGACTGGCCTATAAGTTACCAAGATCTAGAACCTTATTATGCGCAAGTAGAGCGTGATATTGGGGTCTCAGGTAAAACGGTAGAACACCCAAACCAAGAGCCACGATCAACAGAATTTATCTATCCGCCTTTGGCAGAACATGCGATTTCAAGCTGGATAGATAAAGCAGCAAAACTTATTGGTTATCATTCAGTACCTGTACCTCGGGCTATATTATCCCAACCTGCAATGGGAAGGAAAAGTTGCGAATACTCGGGGTATTGTAGCAGCTATGGTTGTTCATCCGGAGCAAAAGGCAGTGGGCGAGCGGCGCTATTAAACCATGCAGTAGCTGGTGGAAACTGCACGATAAAAGCTAAATCAAAAGTATATAAAATTGCTACCGACAGCAAAGGTAAAATATCCGGAATTTTGTATTACGACAGTCGTGGCCGTAAACAAGTGGCAACCGCTAAAATATATGTCGTTGCTTGCCAAGCAATAGAAACCTCTCGTTTATTGCTCGCGTCTACAGGCGAAAAATTTCCACATGGCTTGGCCAACAATAATGGTCAAGTGGGTAAAAATTTAGTCTTTAGTGCTGGAGGTACCGGCAGTGGTGATTTTAATTATAACGATTTATCTGAGCAACAAGTAAACGAGCTCAAACAAGTAGGTCCTTTTATTAATCGCTCACTGCAAGATTGGTATCAAATTAATGACAAAAATTTTGAGGGTGCAAATAGTAAGGGCATAGCCAAAGGCGGCACTATCGATTTCTTATTTCATCAAAACCCGGTCGCTCGTGCTGGTGGTAGTCAGTGGGGATCAGATGAAAATGGAAACGATCAATTGGTATGGGGCGAGCAATTAAAGCTAAACCTTAAACAAGAATTTACTACTTATAAAACGCTGAGGTTCGAAGTATTTAATGACTGGCTGCCAAATGACGACTGTTTTGTTAGCTTAGATGGTGATGTCACCGATAAATGGGGCGACGCAGTTGCTAAAGTACGTATTGGTTATCATAAACACGACTTAAAAGTAGGCGAATATCTGTCGAAAAAAGCAGAAAAATTATTAACGGCAATGGGCGCTACAAATGTTGCATCGTCGGTAAGTGGTTATCCGCCATCAAACCTTATGGCTGGTGGTTGTCGTTTTGGCAATGATCCAAAAACATCGGTACTGAATAAGTATTGCCAAGCGCATGAAGTGGGTAACCTCTTTGTTACTGATGGCTCATTTATGCCAACAGGGGGTAGTGTACCTTACACATTTACTATTTATGCCAATGCTTTTCGTGTCGCAGATCATATCAAACAACGGCTACAGTTAAGCTAAAACTGGATACCTTGCCTGTGCTAGGGCATAATCAGCTAAATTTAGATTGTCAGTAACCTCTGTTACTGGCACTTAGCTGGAACAAAGTAATGACAAAAAATATGATCCACAGCATGACCGCTTTTTCTCGTGTTGAGGTTAAAGGTGACTGGGGCAACGCGGTTTGGGAAATTCGCAGCGTAAATCAACGATTTTTAGAAACTTACTTTCGCCTACCTGAGCAATTTAGAGGGATTGAGCCTGTTTTACGTGAGCGTTTTCGTAAACAGCTTAATCGTGGCAAAGTGGAATGTAACTTACGTTTTAATGCTAACCCTTCTGCTAAAAGTAAAATAACACTAAACACTGAATTAGCTCAAGAGCTAGTAAACCACGCCAATACTATCAGCGCATTAGCTGAAAATAGCAGCTTCAACCCAGTAGAAATAATGCGTTGGCCAGGTGTTATGGAAGCTGAAGAAGCTGACATGGATACTATCCAAACTGAGATATTAGTGGGTTTTGATCAAGCGCTTAAAGACTTCATCGAAGCAAGAATTAGCGAAGGCGAAAACTTAAAAGTATTAATTGAAAAGCGCTTAGACGGTATAGTGGTTGAGTCTGAAAAAGTCACTACTCACATGCCAGAAGTCATTGCATGGCAACGTAAACGAATTACCGATAAATTTACCGATGCCAGCATTGAGTTAGACTCAACAAGAGTTGAACAAGAATTAGTACTGCTTGCGCAAAAGATGGACGTAGAAGAAGAGCTAGATCGTCTACAAAGCCATGTAAAAGAAACCAGAAACATTCTGAAAAAAGGTGGTGCACAAGGCCGTCGATTAGACTTTATGATGCAAGAATTTAATCGTGAAGCGAATACCTTAGGCTCTAAATCAATCAATGCAAATATTACCGCTAGCGCAGTTGAGCTTAAAGTGTTGATCGAACAGATGCGTGAGCAGATTGCGAATATAGAATAATATCCAGCTGAGTTATATTCATTAAAAAGTCATAGCAAGCTATGGCTTTTTTATCAGTAAATAAATGATTTGTCATAGTAAAAATACATATTGCTTGATATAACATCCCGAGAGTTATTTATAAGGAAGTTTTGCAAATGATCACACTATCCACCGAACAATGCCGAATTATTGGTGTAATGCTAGAAAAAGAAACGACAACACCAGAGCAATATCCACTTTCTTTAAATGGTATTACCATCGGCTGCAATCAAAAAAGTAACCGTGAACCCGTAACCTCATTCTCTGAAACCGACGTGCAAAACGTCATTGACGAATTGGTCGAAATGAACCTATTAATGGTAGATCACAAAGCTTCCTCCCGAGTAAATAAATACTTTCATCGTTTTTATAATACTGAGTTTGGCGATTTGAAATTTACAGCTCAGCAAAGAGCTATTATTTGTGTGCTATTTTTAAGAGGGCCTCAAACGCCTGGTGAATTAAGAACCCGCACAAATCGATTGGCTGACTTTATTGATGTCGGTGAAGTTGAAGCAACTTTGAATCAATTACAAAACTTAAACGGCCAAGTATTGGTTAAAAAGTTAGCACGAGAACCTGGCAAACGTGAATCGCGTTACGTTCATTTATTTTCAGGTCACGATGAAACTAGCTTAGTTGAATCTAACAATACTAACATTGACGAAATACTAGCTGAAAATAACGTTCAATTAGCCTCTAGGGTAACGGAACTAGAGAAACAAGTTGAACTATTGACAGAGCAAGTCTCTTGTTTAACTGAGTTATTAAAGTAATTGAAGAATGATTTAATTCTTAAGTAGATCCAATACAGATATAAATTGTATATTTAGTTTATAGAATCCAAATTAATCGATTATTTAGTCAGCCTCTGCAAGTAGCCAAGAAAACATTTAAATAGTCGAAAATTAATTTACCAATTTAGCAGCAGCATGAAGATTAATTGTTACCTTATTTGTGAGGGGTAACAATTAATCAATTTGATGTTTAACTTTCTTAGCAAACTTGTTTTTTTTGAAATAAATTTTCTCTAGTGATGCCAAAACGTTCAGGCTCTTTCATCACATCTCTTATCGAGCTGTAATGCGGAAAGCCATGCCAACCTAAGTCTTTTTCTCCATGACGAGTTAAATCGCAAGTAAAGCCGACTAAAAAAGACCAATCTGAAGCGCCGTAATGTGCAAGACCCCATGAAAATCCTTGGCCATCACCATTATCTAAAAATTTATCTGGTATGAATGCACCTCCAGCGGGTGGGATATCTTCAAGCGTGGTGACAATTTCAAAGTCTACGCCATTTTCAGAATATTGAATGGTTCCTTTTTCGGGACCTGCCCAATCGACGATTGCTGCCATGCCGGTTTTCCACGGAAATATCCAAGTTTCATGGCCACTATTAGAAACCGGATTGGCTTGATGCTTAACGTAGGGTCCTTCAGGGTGATCAGCGATAGCCAGCCCCCACTTGGAGTCAGTGAACATTTTTTCACCGATGGCATGTCCCTTATAATATAAGTAAAATTTCCCATTAAACTTAATGATGCCGGGATCATGAATAGCGCCACTATCCCATGAACCAAGCTCTAAGGCGGCTCCCCAATTAGAGTCTCCATGTTCTGTAGGGTTAATAAGTTTACCATCACGGCAAGGCTCTAAAATAGGCTCTGCTAATTTTGTCCATGGCCCATCAGGACTTACAGCCGTTGCCATACCTACGACATTTAGCGGGTCATTATTTTGTTTAGCCTGATAGCATAAATAATATTTATCGCCGGCGACTAATATTTCAGTGGTAAAAACACTGTATTCGTCCCATGAGCCTTTTGCTCCTCTTTTCACCGCAGGACCTTGCTCTTGCCAAGCAATACCGTCATCACTTGTTGCATACCAAATATCGGCATTTAACCAACTTGATTGTTGGCATTGATTGCGGGTATACCAAATATAATACTTTCCATTAACTTTGATTATAGTACTAGGGTCACGACGGTTTATGCCTTTCTCATACCCTAACCCTGTTACAGGCTGATAACGAAATCGGGTATATAATTCATTTTCACTATCATCCATTTGATGACGTTGCATTGCTGCACTTAACTTAGTCACTGTTTACTCCGAAAATTAACTCAACTAATTAGCTCTAAAGATGGCTAAAATTTTTAAAAATGGGGATTTAATAATTAACCATAAAGTTGTAAACGAATTTCTTCACGTTTTGTTTGATCAAGTTGGTAAAACATCATAATAATGCCGGCAACAATAAACAGAATTCCCGGTAAAAATGTACTGATGAAATTAATACTTTCTACAACTGCCGTGTTTTGTAGTTCATTTGCTGCCTCGTAACCCGTGGTGCCTAATACCCATAAGGATACAGCGCCACCAACACCTAAACCAACCTTCAAGGTAAATAGAAATAAAGCAAAGAATAGCCCTGACTGATTTTTGCCCGTTATCGTTTGATGATAATCAACAACATCACTGAGCATGCTCCATATTAATGGCACCATACTTAATGACAAAAAAGAAGTAATAACACCGAGAGACATGATTGAGATAAAAGCGGTACCGGGTAGCCAATAAGGAATAGCGCTCAATAGGCCACAAATAAACATTAATATTTTATAGGCGCGTACTTTATCAAATCGGGTCCACATAATAGCAGATAGAGCGGCACCTAAAGTTGCGCCAATAGTGCCCAAAGTCATAAACAGTGTCAGGTGCTCTCGCGCGTCGGTCATTACATGATTGACGTAATAGACTGCCGTGGTCCCTTTTAATGTTAAGGTAATAAAAAATATTATATTCGCGATGAATAGGATAACTAATTGACGATTAGAAAATGCCTGTTTGATATCCACCACTAAACTCTTAAGACCTTGATCATTGGCACTTAATTCTTCTGGTTGATAACGCTCCTTTACCGTAAAAAAACAATAATATAGGCAGATTATTATTAACAGACTAAAGACCGCTGCCGTTATAAAGAAACCATATTGTTGATCGCCATCACCAAAAAAGTCGACAAGATGCAAGGTGGTGAAAGAGACAAAAACCGATGCCAGCATGCCTAAGCCAAAACGATAAGACTGCAATAAGGTACGTTCATCTGAGTCTCTACTTAAAAATCCAGCCATCGCGGAAAACGGCACATTAACTAAAGTATAAGTTAAAGTAAGCAAGCCATAGCTCACATAAGCATAGATAAGCTTACCAGTTTCATCTAAATCAGGCACATAAAACAACATAGTAAATGAAACAGCTAAGGGGATAGTGCCAAATAAGATGAATGGCCGGCAACTACCATATTTAGTACGAGTTCTATCAACCCAGAAGCCAACCAGAGGGTCAGTAATGGCATCAAATATTCTTAATACCAAATACATGGTGCCGACATGAGTCGGATGTAGACCATAAATGTCGGTGTAAAAATAGGCTAACCACATCCCAAGCATATGCCAAACAATATTATTGCCAAAATCACCCATGCCATAGTTGAATTTGGTAGTTCTTGGCAAGTTAACTGTATAAGATTCCGTGGGTGTTACCACTTCAGTGCATGTTGTCATTGTTGTTTTAACCTCAGATTGGAATAGCTCAAATGCTTAACTCCAAATATAAATATTGTTAACAATTTACAAATTAAGTTAACAGTTGAGAAAACCGCTGTAAACTGTTTTTTATCTAAAACGCGATTAATCTGACTTTGGGTTGGTCCTACCGAATAACTTATTGCTGTTTACTCGGGTAAATTCTCCTGCCAATAAAATGGTTAAGGTGAACAAATTTCAGGGGTTTCCTCACATGGAAAGCCAGCTTTGGTATATAGCTCAATTAATCCCCAGCTTGTTAATGTTGGTATCTTCACACGGGTTATGCCATTTGCGTAACTTATGTCTAAGTGAATGGGGTCTTGGCCTGCTTGACTATATGTAGCGCCAACAAAGCCAGCATCAACCTCTGAAAATATACTGTTGTTAATGGTTATGGTTAAATTTCTTTTTGGCTTCAGGCGAGCAGTTGTTGCATTATAGTCTCTGTTGACCAAATGCATAATGCGAGGGGCATTGTCCATTGTGGCATTTAGGTCTACATTTTCTCTAGGAGATAACGCAACCTGTGCAACATCAACGGATATTTCTATTGGAAATAAACCAGCAGTTGACGAGGTATCTGACCAATTTACAACTTTATTGTTATAAGTATCCAGTTTTGTTGTTTGTGCGTGGCTAAGTGACGTGCCGTTAAAGTCAGTTTTTACGATAACTGTAAAATTGTCCATGGCATTACTTTGATCGCTATCGGTTAAATATTTTGGCCACCAGTTATCACCTGCGACTAATAGCTTATAAGGAATATTTTGCTCCATTAGCCCTGTTGCTGCAGCAAACACATCTAACTTATCGTACTGATTTTCACGATAGGCTTGGTGGCTATAGACTAAACCAACGTTAGCGACTGTTTCAAAGCCATTAAACATGAAAGACTTTTGGTTTATCCAAGCATAAATATAATCATAATCTCCTATTGCTGGATCGTAATAACGTTGTAATTCTCCTTGATAAGCCCACATGTGTTCAGGTGCCATAAAAATAGCACCATTAGCATAAGCCTGCGCTATCCAAGACCGCACTAAATCAACGGCTTCTGGGTTATCAATCATATAATTCCAATCAGGGTAAGGTAATGCGGTTAAAGCTAACGGTTTATTAATGGCTTCTGCTAGTTTGTACATCAACATTACGTCACCATTAACTTGCTGTTCGGTGGCACGGTGATTAAACTCTTGAACATAGAAATCAAATTCATCATTAAAGGGCATTCTGATCCCGTTCCAATACGGATCAAATATTGGCGAACTGGTTCCCACTTCAATATAGCCAATACCTTCTTTATAGGGATATCCTTTAGCCTTAGCTACTTCATCTGTGAACTGAACTAATTCCGCTAAATAGCTGTTGTTCCAATTTTGCAAAAAATGGCGGTATTCATTGTTTAACGGGATGTTGTTGGCAATATTGGTTGTTTCAGCCTCATATTGCATTGCGTTATATCCAGCTGCTTTTAAAAACTCACCATAATGAAATGTTGATATATTAGTAATGCCGAGAGTTGTTAACTCTTCATTATTATAGTTTTCTGCCAGCCAACTATTGAAATTGGCCATGCAATGTTTACTAAAGTCACCACCTAAATAATATTGTGCTGGATTGGAGTGTTGTGAATCAAACAAGATAGCATCGACTCTATTGAGCGCATTTTCATTATCATAAAAAGCAACATCTTGAATTTGCCATTCAATATATTCGCGAAACAACGGATGGTGGGTTGAGAAAAAATAATGGCCTGGAAACCATTTTATCTCTAGGTTTGAGCCATCGAGTCGTTTTACCATTGCTTGTTCAAAAGTTTGAGGGTATTTTGAAGTCATGCCATTCCAAATAACATCCCATTCTATTCGTGAAATCCAGTCTACATCAGCATGTTCATGATTAATGGTGTCTGTTACATAACTATTCATAGTTGTTGTAAAATTGTTTTGAAAATCAAAATTAGCGAAAGTAGGTGGTAAGAATCCCCACATAGTGGCATCAACATGATAATCAACATATTTGCCATGATATTCATTTGCTATTTCATCTCTGAGAGGTTGAGTGAAGAAAACACTAGAATTTTTAATAAAGGATTTAGCTTTGATTATTACCAGCGTTTCTTTTTCAATAGATGGCTTTTCAGGTTTATTTTTTACTTGTTCACCACAAGCGAGTAATAGCCAAATGATAGCGGTATAAACCAGTTGTCTTGTTTTCACTTTTTTGCCCTTACTCTTAGTTTATAAATATAGCCAATTCACCTTAAGATGTTCTGACACATTTACCTTGAAATAAAATGGATACATCAGCTAAGGCTAACTTTAATCATGAACCTAGTATCAAGGTAAAATTATCGATTTTTGTTGAAGGTCATTGCCAATATATTAAATCGACCTAATTATTTTTTGCATACCCAAGATTGATTGTCAACAATAAACAATCAAAACGGTTGGATTAAAATATTGATTTAGCAAAGGGTAGTTACGAAAATAAATTATGTAAATTGTTGACAATAATAAAGTGAGAGGTTATAAACTAAACAGCATCTCTATTGTTAACAATTAGCAATTAAATTGTTTTGTTTTGACAATGTTTGATCGGATAAGTTAATATCTAAAACTAGCGTTGCTTAAATGGATTGATATATACCGCTAGTTTGGTTTTCTAAATAACTATATAAATAATAGGCAAAACCATGAAACAGTTCTCTCGAAATCAGTTAAACCTTGCGTGTATAAACGCTATAGCCGTACTAGCCTTTAGTGCACCATCAGCTTTAGCGGCTGAAGAAGCAAAAGAAGCAACCACCGATGAAATCGAAGTTATTCAAGTAACTGGCCTTCGTGGTTCATTATTTGAAGCAGTTAACCGTAAACGCTTTAGTGAAGTGATAGCAGATGTCATCGTTGCTGAAGATATCGGTAAAATGCCTGACAGAAATGTCGCCGAAGCACTACAACGTATTACTGGTATAACTATTAACCGTGAAGATGGTGAAGGTACTGAAGTTACCATTCGTGGTATTGCGCCAAATTTAAACTTGACCTTGATCAACGGTCAAACCATGGCCTCTGCGGGTGATGGTCGCGGTATTGATTTTAGTAGCATGCCTTCTTCAATGATCTCTGCCATTGAAGTTTATAAAACGCCAGAAGCTAGCCATATGGAAGGTAGTATCGGTGGTACCGTTAATATTATTACCGCCCGTCCTTTAGATGTTGGTGTAGCAAAAGGCACCGCTTTTGTTGAAGGAGTTTATACTGAAAATAATGAAGAAAGCTCTCCTGCATTCGCTTTTTCTTATACAACACCAATAACCGATACTTTCGGTATTGCTGCCGCTGTTTCACATGAACAAATTAATACTCGAACTGATGGTATTATGAACGAGAGCTGGGCACAGACTTCTACGGGAGCGCATTATCCAACACGTTGGGCTGTTGAAACTAATGGTCGCGACCTTGAGCGTGATTCATTGATGCTTAACCTGCAATGGCAACCAACAGATGCGCTCAACCTTTATTTGGATACCACTTACTCTAAAGTAAGTGAGGAAATAGATCTTACTAGCTTTACGTCTTGGTTACCTAGTGGCACTGGCGACGTGGTAGAAAGTTCTATTGTTACTGACTCAAGCACCAATACCGTCACAGAATTCATTGCCGATAGTGTATATATTCAAACGGGTGATGTAGGTGTAGATTCCGAGGTTGATACCTTAACCATACAATTAGGTGGCGAACTAGAATTAGATAACCTCACTATCTCAGCAGGCATTGGTTACTCTAAAGCAGAAACTGACCAAGAGGAACAAAGAATCTTCAACTATGATCACTGGTGGTGGAATGCCGATAGACATGACGCAAAATTCGTTATGGGCAAAGATAATCAATGGGGTTATTTTAATCCTAACGACGCAGCTTATCCTGAGTTTTATGATCCTAGCATCGACAATAACTTTGAAGGTCAAACCGAAACAGGTTGGGATGGTGCACGAAACCTTGACCGTTTAGTGCAAGGCTCAGTTGACCGCTTACCACAACAAAATACTGACAAAGACATCTCCGCTCATCTTGACTTTGAATATACGCTTGATGACAACGACTATATCAGCTCGGTTGAAGCCGGTATCCGCTGGAACGAGCGTTCAAAAACTGTCGTATCAGATGATGTAAATTTAGGTCCATGGCAAATCGCCATAGAAGATGAAGATGGCGTGACTGATCAATGGTTGTTAATGAGTGGTGCATTGTATCATGATCAGACCTCTGAACGTTATGAGCCAGTTAACTTTTTTGGTGGTCATGCCAATACGGGCATTCCAACAGGTTGGAATGCGATTCCGAGCTTTGAACAAGCCGAAGCTGCTTATGTTGACTGGATTAACGAACTCCATGGTTTTACCGATGATGGCGAAGGAACTTATCTCACCGATTTTGATAGTATATTTGATGCTAACGGATCCACAGCAGATAGACGTGGCTCTGCCGATAACACCGAAACAACGCTAGCGGCTTATGCACAAGCAAACCTTTATTTACTTGATGGCGACTTAACTGGTAATGTCGGTGTTCGTTACGTAAGAACAGACCTAGAGAGCTTCGGTTTAGCTGGTGACGCTTTACTTGCGAGAACTGGCGGGGAACTGATTGAGCTTCATTATAAACATGACTATGACAATTTTTTACCAAGTCTTAACTTAAGTTATAAGTTAAATGACGACATGGTATTACGTTTTGCTGCGGCAACAGTAATCGCTCGACCTGATTTTAGCCAAGCAAGTGCCGGCGGCAAGTCTACCGTCGATGGTTGGTTGGATGAGGATTATGAGGGTATTCAAGATGAAGATAGCTATGTAGATGGTAATGTTTATCTAGACCCTTATGAAGCGAACCAGTTTGATGTCTCTTACGAATATTACTTTAGTGAAACAGGCATGTTCTCAGCCGGTTTCTTCTATAAAGACATCAGTTCTTTTATCTATGAAGATGTAATAATAGGTAAAACAGTTGTTGATGGCCAAGAAACCGAGTGGGTTAACCGTCTTCCGTTTCGTAGTGCAGAGGATGTAAGTTGTGATGGCTGTAGAGACACTCCAGACGGCATGCCTCGTGAATACAACCTATACTTTGAAAGCTATAGTAAGCCTGTTAATGGTGATGGCGGATTCATTAGAGGTCTAGAGTTAGGTTTCTTGACCACCTTAGAAATGATTCCTGGCATGGAAAACTTTGGTGTTCAAGCTAACTATACGCATGCAGCGAGTGAAGCAGATTATGCTAGTGCATCAAATCCAGACGTTGATCTACCTTTTGAGAATCAATCTGAACATAGCTATAACCTAACGGGCTTTTATGAAGGTGATGATTTAATGGTTCGCCTTGCTTATAACTGGCGCTCTGAATCATTAAGTGAATTAGCACATATCAAGGACGGTTATAGCGTTTGGAATGATGACTATGGTCAACTAGATGCGTCATTTAGCTATAACTTTACCGAAACTATTTCTGTGATTGGTAGTATTAGTAACTTACTTGAAGAAAGTCAAAAACAATTCAAATCTCTTATGACTGAAGGTAACTTAATAAAAGGTGATAATGTGCCAACGAATCGTAACTTTTATCAAGGTTATAATGGCCGTACTTTCCGTTTAGGTATAAGAGCAACATTCTAATCTAGGCAAAGTTCGACTGCGTTAGCTGTTCATAGCATATCGGCGTCATTTGATAACCATGTTATCTCCCTAAATAAACTTCAGGCTTCGTTAGGGGCCTGATTTTTTTATGCTTAAATAAAGTGCAGTAAACTGCTGTTTTTTTTAACGAGTAAATGCTTTATTTAAGTAGCTATTCAATTATCTGCAGCAAGCAAGTCAATGAGAAATAACCCACTGAGGTAAGTATTCATGTTAGCAAAATTACCAAAAGATAAGCCCGAAGGTTTAAGTCATGCCATGCAACGTCTTTATGATGTTTGGCCTAATCCCGATGACAGAGACAATGAATTTTTCACCAACTTTAAATATTCTCGTATTACCGCCATCGGTAAAGATAGCCAAGTTTCACGACGCGACCCAACTAAAATTATTTTGGTAGGCGATACTTATTATGTTTGGTATACCCGCAGAGCAACGCAAAGTGATCCCGTGGGCATGGAAAGATGCAGCGAGACTCTGCCGGCGGTAGATTGGGATCTAGCTGAGATCTGGTATGCCACAAGTTTAGATGGTTTTGATTGGAAAGAGCAAGGTGTTGCGGTGGAAAGAGCACCTTTAGGCCAATACGGTGACAGATCGGCCACCACTCCAGATATTCTCGTATTCAAAGAAAAATACTACCTGTATTTTCAAAGCTTCACTGGCTCATTTCAAAGTGACAAAGGCGATCACTGTGATGTTAGTATGGCTTGGGCCGATTCAGCTGATGGTCCTTGGACACGCAGTGAGAACAGTATTTTAGATTTAGGTGATGAAGAGCAGTGGGACGGCGGCGCGATTCATGATCCCTACCCGCTAGTTTATCAAGGCAAGATCTGGTTATTCTACAAGGGCCAGCCAATTTCAAAACAAAAAGACTGGTTAGTCAGAGCGCAAGGTGTCGCTATCGCTGATACCCCCGAAGGTCCTTTTGTTAAACCAAACATCAACCCGTTATTAAATTCCGGCCATGAGACCTTTCTCTTTCCTTATAAAGAAGGCATTGCCGCAATGTTATGTGTTGATGGACCAGAAAAAAACACTATTCAATATGCTCCCGACGGCATTAATTTTAACGTTATGGCATCTGTTACCTGCCCGCCAGTCGCTGGTGGACCTTTCTGCCCAGATGCCTTTACCGATAGCAATGACGGACAAGGTATAAGCTGGGGCTTAAGTCATATTAGTGAAAGCACAATTAATGCTAATGATGCTAGACGGGTAGTAGAAAGTAATTCTTTTCTGGTGCGATTTGATTGTGATTTACAACGTGGTGCTAAAAATGCCTACTACAGAAACCCACGTGACCAAGTAGGACGTTATGATGAAGCAACCTTTTTTCAGCCGACCATGGCATTAGAGCCGCATATAAAAGCAGATCTTATTGCCAAAGGTCGAACAAAGAAAGCATAACTATACCCAAACCAAAGGAGTTATTGCTGCGCTAAAAGAAGTTTTTGGCACAATGGCGCCTTTGTGCTGAATAACACAACCAGCGACACTTGCGGCATAAATTACAGCGTCTCTTACTGATTTACCACTTTGTCTCGCACTCAAATAGCCGCCATTAAAAGCATCTCCTGCTGAAGTGGTATCAACGACTTTTTTTACAGGGGTGATATCGATTTGAGTTCGTTGTCCTTTATCACTAATAAGTACCCCTAGCTCACCATTTTTTATAATGATTTCATTTATGCCTTTAGCTTCTAAGTGACTGGCAATTTCAGCTGCACTTTGGTGATTATATAGATTTTTATGATCATCTACGCCAGGTAATACGACGTCAGATAGAGAATAAGCGATTTCGAATGCCTCTTTGGCTTGTTGAGGTGAAGACCAAAGTGCAGGGCGGTAATTAGGATCAAAAACGATTTGACAGCCGCTAGAACGACGGCACTCAATAAATTTCCAAAAGTCTTCTAAGTCTTCAGTAGGTAGAATTGCAATTGAAATACCGGAGAAAAATATTGTTGTGACAAAACTGAAATCCATTTTATCGGTGTCTTGTTTGATAAATTTCACCAGTTGTCTAGCAGCAGAATTTTCTCGCCAATAATCAAAAGTCCTTTCGCCATATTGATCAATGTTAATAATATATAAACCCATTTTATTTGATTTACAGCGATATAAGTAATGACTATCAATCTTTTCACTAGCCATTAAATTCAACAATTGTGTACTCATTTTATCTTGACCAATAACCGATAAAAAACTCACTTGTGCGCTTTCTTTTAAACAGCGCTTGATATAAACCCCGGTATTAAATACATCACCAGCAAAACTTTGTTTATATTCACCGAGTTCATTATTTTGAGATAACTCGATCATACACTCACCTATCATTAACAAGTGGGGCATTAGCCTATTCCTTTTATTTGATTGTTATTGAATTCACTATTCATTTATCCACCGTTCATTTCTAGTAAGGCAGCTTTAGCAGCAATCAATGACATAACTAATACAAAGATGAAAAAGAGCAACATAGTGATTCCTTTTTGAAATTTAATGAAATAAAACTTAACGAATAAAGTTTTATTTTTTCTTTTAGTCAGTTTATTTAAATAGAGAAATTGATTATTTCTCTATATTTTTCAGGCTATGTATTGACCTTATCAGATAACTGAGTACACTGTATAGTTTATTGTTAACAATTTACGATTGTCAAAGTTATGAATAATATGAATAGTAAAATAACAAATATTGAAATTGAATATTATCGAATTCCTTTAGATGAGGTATTGAACGATGCGATGCATGGCGACCATACTCATTTTGAATTAATCCTCTGTCGAATAACTTGTCAAGATGGTTATCAAGGTGTTGGTTACACCTACACGGGTGGGAAAGGTGGTAAAGCAATATATTCATTACTTAATGATGAGCTGAAGCTGTTTTTAATGAATGAAAATGCCAATCGCATAGAATACCTCAACGATCAAATGGGCTGGCATTTACATTATGTAGGACGTGGTGGTTTAGTGTCTTTTGCTATTTCAGCCGTTGATATTGCGCTGTGGGATATTCGTTGCAAACGATTAAATCAGCCTTTGTGGTGTGTTGCTGGTGGAGCGAGCAATAAGACCAAAGCCTATGCCGGTGGCATAGATCTAAACTTCAGCCAAGACAAATTACTGTCAAACATCTTAGGTTATCTGGATAAAGGCTTTACTGCCGTTAAAATAAAAGTAGGTCTTCCAGACTATCGTACAGACGTGGCTCGAATTGCAGCGGTAAGGAATTTACTCGGCAAAGATCGTAAATTCATGATAGATGCTAATTATTCATTGACTGTTGAACAAGCGATAAAGTTAGCGAATACCGTGGAAAAATATGACATTACTTGGTTCGAAGAACCAACCATTCCCGATGATTACCAGGGTTACGGACGCATTGCCGACAACGTTAATATTCCAATTGCCATGGGAGAAAACTTGCATACCATCTATGAGTTTGGTTATGCCATTAAACAAGCTAAATTAAGCTATTTACAACCCGACGCTTCTAATATTGGTGGTATCACCGGTTGGTTAAAAGTTGCTGCTTTGGCACAAGCTAATAATTTAACGATATGTAGTCATGGTATGCACGAATTACATGTCTCATTGATGGCTTCTCAACCTCATGCGGGTTATCTAGAAGTACACTCTTTTCCTATCGATCAATTTACCAAAAACCCATTAAAGCTAGTAGAAGGTTTGGCTATTGCACCTGAGGATGCTGGCCATGGTGTGATATTCGATATGGCTTTATTAACCCCTCATCGTATCAATTTATAAAAAAAAGGTTATTTTAATGAAAGCTACAAATCAAAAAAATACTGTGCAGGCTGCATTTTATATAGGTAATAACAACTTTGAAATTACTGAAGCACAAACGGTTGTGCCAGCAGCAGACGAAGTTCGTTTGGAAGTAGGTTATGTCGGAATATGTGGTACTGATATGCATATTTATCATGGCGTGATGGATCAACGTGTCGCACCTCCTAAAGTTATTGGTCATGAAATGTCTGGAACCATTGTCGAAATTGGTGAAGATGTTAATGGTTTTTCACTTGGTGAAGAAGTGGTCGTTAGACCCTTAGATTATTGTGGTGACTGTCCTGCATGTAATTCAGGTCATAGCCATATTTGTCATAACCTTAAATTTATGGGGATAGATAGTCCAGGTGCTTTTCAGAATTTTTGGACAGTTAAAGCTAGAACATTACATAAATTACCTAAAGCGGTTTCACTTAAACAAGGTGCTCTAATAGAGCCATTAGCTGTTGCTTGTCATGACGTTGCGAGATCACGGTTAGTTGCAGGCGAAAAAGCCGTCATTATTGGTGGTGGTCCTATCGGCCAGTTGGTTGCACAGGTTGCTAAAAGTACTGGGGCAGAAGTATTAATTTCTGAAGTGAATGAATCGCGATTAGCGTTTGCCAAAGCTAACGGTATTCTTGCGGTTAACCCAATTGAACAAGATCTCGCTGCCTATGTTTCAAAGTGGACCGAAGGAAAAGGCGCTGATGTGGTGTTTGAAGTTTCAGGCGTCAAACAAGCGATAGAAGCGATGACTGAGATTGCAGCTGTGCGTGCACGAATATGTATGGTGGCGATTCATAGTGAAAAACCCGAGATAGACCTCTTTCAATTTTTCTGGAAAGAGCTGGAATTATTAGGTGCACGAGTTTACGAACATCAAGACTTTGAGAAAGCGATAGCGTTAATTGCCAATAAAGAAATTGATATTGAGCCTTATATTACCTCGGTATCTGAATTGGCTGATATTAAGCAAGCATTCAAACAAATGTCGGGTAATCCACAAGGGATGAAAGCTTTGGTCTCTTGCCAAACAAATAGTTAAAAATTAGCAGTAGGAAATTAAAACGATGATCTTAAATAAATTTAGTTTAGCGGGTAAAGTTGCTTTAGTCACTGGATGTAAACGAGGTATAGGAAAGGCTATGGCTTTAGCATTAGCTGAAGCCGGTGCTGACATTATTGGTGTCTCGGCTTCATTAGAAGAAGGCTCAGAAATTTCAGCATTAGTGACCAAGCTTGGCAGGCAATTTTACGCCTATCAATGTGACTTTAGTCAACGTGATGATCTTTATCACTTCATTAATAAAGTAAAAGAAAATCATCCGGTAATTGATATATTGGTAAACAATGCTGGCACTATATTAAGAGCACCAGCGGCAGAACATAGTGATGAATTATTTGATACCGTAATGGAAGTTAACCTTAATGCTCAATTTATTTTAAGTAGAGAGATTGGCAAAGGGATGTTGAGCCGACAAGCAGGAAAAATAATTTTTACCGCTTCTTTACTGACATATCAAGGTGGGATCACCGTCCCAGGGTATGCGGCAAGCAAAGGTGCAATTGGCCAATTGGTTATGGCTTTATCTAATGAATGGGCGTCCCAAGGGATAAACGTTAATGCCATTGCTCCGGGCTATATTGCTACCGATAATACACAAGCATTAAGAAATGACAGCGAACGTAGTGCGTCAATATTAAACCGAATACCTCAAGGACGTTGGGGAAAACCGGAAGACTTTATGGGGCCTGTGGTGTTTTTAGCCTCAGACGCTTCAACATACATGAATGGCAGTACCGTCCTTGTGGACGGTGGCTGGATGGGAAGATAAAAATGACTAAAATAAAAAACAACGTACATTTTATTGACGGCGAATATATTGTTTCTAAATGGGATGGAGAAATTCCAGTATATAACCCAAGTACAGGTGAGCAAATAGGGTGCATTCCCGAAGGTTGTATTGATGATGCGCAATACGCATTAGATATTGCGAATAAAGCGCAAAAGTCATGGAAAAATGTTACTGCGCGAAATAGAGCTAAAATATTACGCCAATTTGCCGCAGGTATTCGTGCACAAGCAAGTGGACTTGCTCGGTTATTAGTACAAGAACAAGGAAAGTTACTCTCAGTTGCAGAAGGTGAAGTAGAAGCTACAGCGACATTTATTGAATACGCCTGTGATAATGCGCTAACGATGGAAGGTGATATTTTAGCGTCCGATAATGAAGGTGAAAAGCTGTACATTCACAAATACCCTAAAGGAGTGGTGGTTGGAATTACCGCATGGAATTTTCCGTTAGCACTAGCAGGAAGGAAAATTGGACCTGCTTTGATCACAGGTAATAGCATTATATTAAAACCGACTGCCGAAACACCATTAGCTACGTTAGAGCTAGGTAAAATAGCGAATGAGGCAGGCATTCCTCCCGGTGTATTAAATATAGTGAATGGCAATGGCTCGATTATTGGGAAATATCTATGTGAAAGCCCAATCACTAAAATGATCACCATGACAGGCAGTACCAAAGCAGGGCAATCAATTTATCACAGTAGCGCTGAACATTTGACTCATGTCATGCTTGAGCTTGGTGGTAAAGCACCTTTTATCGTGATGAACGACGTTAATATCGACAACGCTGTTGAAGATCTCTTTTGGGCCCGATTTGCTAATTGTGGACAAGTCTGTACTTGTGCTGAACGTTTATATCTTCATGAAGATATTTACGATGAATTTATGGGTAAACTGATTAAAAAAGTTAGTCAATTAAAAGTAGGTGATCCGTTAGATCCAACTTCTGGAATGGGCCCTAAAGTAAATCAACGAGAAGTCGACTTTATTGATGGGCAAGTAAAACAAGCCGTTGAGCAAGGAGCGACCATTGCTTTTGGTGGTAAAAGAGCCGAGGTCGAAGGATTTGAAAATGGAGCTTGGTATCAACCGACCGTCTTAGAAAATGTGACTCAAGAGATGACTATTATTCATGAAGAAAGCTTTGGGCCAATTTTACCTGTGGTAAAAATCAACTCAATTGAACAAGCAATAGCATACAGTAATGATTGCGAATTCGGCTTGTCTGCCTATCTTTATACCAATAATTTGGCATCGATAGAAAAATGCACCGATGAATTAGAAGTAGGTGAGATTTACGTTAATCGAAGCATTGGTGAACAACACCAAGGATTTCATTATGGCTTAAAAATGAGTGGTTGTGGTGGTGAAGATGGTAAGTATGGCTTGGAGCAATACCTTGATAAAAAGACTGTTTATCTAAATCATTGTTAACAATTTATTGTAACCTTGTTATCATAGGGCACTAACTATTTGTTAGTACCCTATAATTTACTTTCTTTTTAAGGATGAAATAAGTCATGCTTGACTCAACTGCAATTGTCTCAGTACGCGAACAAATAGCGCGTCAATTACGTGCTGATATTATTAACGGTGTTTTAACTGAAAAAACGAAGCTAAAAGAGCAAGAGCTAGCTGCTCGTTTTAATGTTTCTCGCGGCCCCGTGCGTGATGTATTACTTCAGTTGACTAAAGAAGGTTTACTTATTTCAAAAAATAATTGTGGCGTAATTGTCAACAGTGCGCCAAAAGCTGATTTACAGCCTTTAATGGTAAATTTACGTGTGAAAATTGAATCCCATGCGATAAAGATGACTATTAATGAATTTACAGAAGAAGACTTTGCTCAACTTGATAAAATTTTGGCGACTATGACCAAAGCTTTTGAAGAAGAAAACTACTCATTAGTTACCGAAACCGACATGGCATTTCATCGATATATAGTAAACAAAGCTGGTGGTGATGATTTAGTGAATTTATGGCAACCTGTTATTTATCGTATGCGCATGAATTACAAGCGTATCAGTACACCTAAAGAGTGTTTTGAAGAGCATAATCAGCTACTCACCTATTTAAAAAATAAAGAATTAAAGCTAGCTTTAGCTTCGCTTAAAGACAACGTTAAATGATAGCTTGCATAATAGGTGCCTGAAACCGCTAATAACTAATCAAACTTCAAGTCGATGCATATAGTAAATTAATAATATCAATACCTTGGATTGCTTAATATATACGCAGTTTCACACTCGGTTCAAATACCCATAATTATCAAATAAGTCTTCTTTTTCTCTTGATTCGGAGCATTATTTTAACTTTTCTATCACGCTCTATGCCCTGAGCCTGAGATCAAGTTATATTTCTCGGGAAATCTTATAACAAGTATCGTTAATATAGATCTTTCATTTAATTTATTAAGTATGTAACGAATAAAATTGGCATCATAATCATTCGTTTTATTAGAGATAGGTTCACCAATAGATTCATGATTTTATATGGTGGGCACTATGCTGGGCTGGTGATGGTGCGCTTGGATCTTTTATTGCTTATTTGCTTGATTTTTTTAATTAAATTTTTACATTCAATAAGTAGATCCATAATATCGAGTAGGTATTTCCTACCTTTCAGACTTTAAGTTCATCATGTGTATTTTCTTAAATATAAACGGTATTCTTTTCTTAAATTGTAAAACCTATTGTAAGTGAACTTCATAGTAGAGTAGATTAACTGCCATTAATCGTTAGTTAAACAGGTATACAGGAGCAGCAGTAGATGTTTTCAAAGTTCACCATGTCAAATTGTCTGATGTGTTTTTTTACATTAATCGCCTTGATCTCATTTGAAACCTTTGCTCATGGGGTTGACGACACAACACGAAATTTTTTAATGAATAACAGTGGCGTACAAATAATACCCTTTATGTATATTGGCGCAAAACATATGGTGACAGGTTACGATCATTTGTTATTTTTAGTCGGTGTTTTATTCTTTTTACATCGAAGTAAGGATGTATTGCTTTACGTTAGTATGTTTACCTTAGGCCATAGCTTAACGTTAATGACAGGGGTACTGGCTAATATTCAAGTGAATGCTTATTTAATTGATGCCATTATCGGTTTATCTGTGGTTTATAAGGGTTTTGATAATCTTGGTGGCTTTAAATATTATTTTGGCAAGCAACCTAACCCTAAAGCTGCAGTATTAATTTTTGGTTTATTTCATGGCTTTGGCCTTGCAACTAAAATCCAAGAGTTTCAACTTCCAGCAGAAGGGTTAGCGGCCAACTTGATTGCTTTTAATGTCGGAGTTGAATTAGGGCAGTTTTTAGCATTAATGTTTATTTTACTCATTATCAATGTTTGGCGACGATATCCGTCATTTAATCAATTTGCTGTTACCACTAATACCGCATTAATGAGTGCAGGTTTTATGTTAATAGGCTTGCAATTAACGGGTTATTTCATTAATTAATCAATTATCTGGGCAATTTGTCCGTTCAGTTTATATAAGAAAGAGAATGAGAGTATGGAACAAAATTTACAAAGTCGTTCGTTAGTTAAAGCGACAATTATTTCAGCCGTTATTGCCATTATTGCGTTGGTGTTATTTATTTTACCTGCTGAGTACAATATTGATCCAACAGGTATTGGTAAAAAACTAGGGTTAACAGTATTTAATAATCAAGCAGTAATAGTACAAACGCAAAAGCCAGAAACAAGCAGTTCAGAAGTTATGCAAGATTCGGTAGTGGTTACTGTGCCTGCCCGTCGTGGCATTGAATACAAGCTGGCGATGAAACAGTATCAAAAAGTAAGTTATGAATGGAGTACCAATGAGGGGCAACTGTATGTTGATCTTCATGGTGAACCTAAAGGTGATACCACAGGTTATTTTGAGTCTTATACCATAGCAACTGTTGATAAAATGAAAGGCAGTTTTACCGCACCCTTTGAAGGTTCTCATGGTTGGTATTGGAAAAACAAAAGCGATAAAGCAATAGATGTTCAATTAACGTTTAGTGGTCAATATACGATTGAAGGTATTAAATAACTATAGTTTTTAGTGAGGAGAACTTTTTACTGATGTTGATAAAATTTTGTCAGTCGTATTTATTTCAATGTTTTGCCAAATTTTGGTAAACTCACCTCATTAGCGTTAAATATAATAATAACAAAGGCTTTAACAGCTACATGAGTCAACGCACTTTCCCTATATATAAAACAGGTTGGTTTTATCTGCTGCTATTGCTGTGGGGCGTTGCTTATTGGTCTTTAATGGACGGGGTTTTTAATCGCTTTAACCAACTTAATCTCTACGCACTTTTTCAAAGTAGTAATTTACAATCACCAGAGCTACCCGTATTAAGGTTACGATCGTCATTAAATGAAGATGACTTTCCAAAGATTGAAAAATTACTACTTCGTTATCCCCAGACTAGTATTTTATTTGTTGATGAGCCTTCAGTTGGGTTTTCTAATCGACTTCAGCTTTTGTTACGAAAGCACCCTCGGCCATCTAAAATTATTGTTGCCACCTCAGATAAAGTGACAAAACTTACTTTAAAAAGTGAATCTAGGTCAATATTCAACCCTGTTATTTCTTGGTTTCGTGAACTAGCCGTTAGAGATGTTGAACAACAGGGTAATAGCAATGTTGTTTTTGCCCCTTTTATTCAAAATAAGCGTAATCAAATATCGTTGTTTTACCAATCTAACAAAACGAGTTATCTAACAGTAATGGGAGAGGTAATTCGCCAAGTTGAAAATGATCAATCATTAAAACTTATCGAAGGTTGGCAACTTGAGTTATCGAATAAAAATAATAGCTGGCCCCTAGGTTTTAATGGCGATGTCTCTGCCGCAGCAGATATTCCACAGGCTGTTGAGCTTACTAAGATAAATCACAGCAGGGCAAAAGCGGCTAAATTATTTATATTTGATACGAATAATAGTCTTTATGGCGATCAAATTAGTCGAGTGGCCGTTGGTTTACTTAATAAAAATTATTTATATCAAAGTATTCCTTTAAAGTTTATCCAGTACATACTCTTAATTGCTGGTTTATATCTTTTGTGGTTTATTCGTGAAAGTGTAATGAAAACGCAGTTGATAATACTAACTGCTTATGTGGTATTAATCTGTATTTTGCAATATTTTCTTGCCTCTGAGAATTTATGGTTAGAAATCGTCCCTAGCATTTTAGTTTTGTATTTTTCTTGGGGAATTTCACTCGCTTTTCAACATGAAAACCAAATATTCATTGGCTATAACCAGCGTTATAATCAGCTACTGGCGAATAGTTTAAATAACTTTGATAAAAAAAATGGCATTACTGAACTTCAGAAGTTATTGACTCAAACACTACCCGATAATTATTTAGTCGATAAAGTTTTTAAGTTGGCACTTAGGCGAGAAAAAGAGGGTGATGTCGAGTCTGCCAAGAAACTGTATTTATGGATTGATAGCAGTGGTATTGACCATCAAGGCAATAAACAAAAAATGGTTGCTTACCGACAACATTCAAATAACCCAGCAATTAACCGATTAAAAGCTGCGAAACATTCACCAACCGCTAAATTAACAAGCAGTACAAAAACTGTCCGCCCAAAAGATGTTGCTCAAAAGGCAACGTCAGCTCATTATCAATCACCGGTCACTAGTGCTAAACCACAATCTAAAGCCAAAGTTGTTATTAGTAATAAACCTAAGCCAGTTGAAGTAGTTGAAGAAGAAAGTGTCGATGAGCTTGAGCAAACATTAATAATAACACCAGGGCAAAAACCACCCAACCTAGCTGCAACAGGCACATTTAAAATGACCCAGTTTGGCCGATATCAAGTAGAGGGCATATTAGGAAAAGGCGCTATGGGTATTGTTTATCAAGGTGTTGATCCTAAAATAAACCGTCACGTTGCTATTAAAACTTTGCAGTTAAGTGAAGGCGCTGAAGATCATGAAATTGATGAAGCGAAAGAGCGATTTTTTAGAGAAGCAGAAACTGCGGGTAATTTAAGTCATGCTAATATTGTTACCATTTATGATGTCGGAGAAGAAGGCCCGCTTGGCTACATTGCCATGGATTTATTAACGGGTGCTCCACTGTCTCATTTCATTAAAGCCGGTAATTTGTTGCCCACTGCATTGGTATATCAATTGATGATACAAATTACTGATTCACTAGAATATGCTCATAAACAAAACGTAGTTCACCGAGACATTAAGCCAGGTAATATTATTTATGATGATGATCTACAGCGAGTTACAGTGACCGATTTTGGTATTGCTTATGTTGCCGATAATAGTAAAACTCGCACCGGTGTCATTATGGGCAGTCCTTATTACATGTCTCCTGAGCAGGTGCTAGGTAAACAAGTGGATGGTCGAAGTGATATTTTCAGTTTAGGTGCTACTTTTTATCAATTACTCAGTGGTTGTTTGCCATTTGAAGGTGACTCTGTGGTCAGTGTTGTTTACAAAATTACTAATGAAAAGCATAAAGCGGTGAGTCAGTGCAATGATAAATTACCCGCTAGTGCAACACGAATAACCAATAAAGCGCTGCATAAAGATATCGATAAACGTTATCAAACCATGCAAGAGTTTAAACTGGCGTTAATAAATGCATTAAAACGAGACTTCAAGAAGGCGCCAATTATATGAATTTCCATATCGAAACCGCTTGTGATCAAGGTATTTTTCGTTCAAATAATGAAGATGCTATTTGTCATGATCATAATAAAGAAATGGATATATTATGGATGCTCATTGCTGACGGCGTTGGTGGGCATAAAGCAGGTGAAGTCGCGAGTGAATATTTAATTAACTACTTCGGACAAATTTTTAATCAATTAACTCAACCCCCTGAGCAAGGGTGGTTACCTTGGATAGAAAATCATTTTACTTTAGTGAATGAAGGTATATTTAAGCAGTCTCAAGCTGATTCTTCACACCGAGGTATGAGTACTACTGGCGTTTTATTGCTTATCGATAAAGAACAATGTTATTTGGGCTGGGTAGGAGACTCGCGCGCTTATTCATTATCAGCTGATACTTTAAAACAGCAGACTAAAGATCATACTATGATCCAATATTTACTCGACAAAGGTGCAATTACCGCAGAAGAAGCACAGAAATCAAATACTAAAAACTTATTAGCAAAGGCGATTGGTACTAACGAGACTATTGAAGTTGATGTATTATCTTTTGGTGTTGAAGTTGGTGATACATTACTGTTATCTACTGATGGTTTACATGATTATTTAACAGCAGAGCAGCTTGCTCTCTTTATGAAAAATAGCAATACCACTCAGAGTGTTTGCAGTGATATGATTGCCCAGTCAATAAACCAATCCAGTAAAGACAATATTACGGTTGGCATAATAAAAATATATTAATCGGTAGAATAATTAAAAAGAGGATTTTATGGCTTATTTAGCGTTAATTGTTGAAGACGTAGTAATTAACAAATGGGAAATAACCGATAAAGAAATGATTATTGGCCGTGTTAAGTTTTGTGATATTCATATTGAAGATCGTTCAGTAAGTTCAAAACATGCCTGTATTGTTGTTGAAGCAGATCCCTTTTTAAAAGGTAATTTGGTTACCTATATTGTTGATCTCGAAAGTACTAATGGTACTGAAGTAAATGGTAAGGCGGTAAATCGTCAGCAGCTAGAAGATGGAGATATGATCAAAATTGGCTTTAATCAATTTAGATTTGTTGATAGCTCTGCACTGAATTTAGATGAAACTGCAGTGATTGTAACGCCACCACAATAGTGGTTACTTACCTTGAATATATTGATTAATATGAAAGCCAGATGTAATGTCTTGCTTTTTTGTATTAATTGAAATATTACTCACTAACACTATAGCCTTTTGCTTCTAAACAAACCCCTCTAGCTTTACTGTAATTAGCTGTTTGCTCGGTGATTTGTTGTTGTGATTGTGCTGCTTGCTGCTGCTGAACCTGCTGTTGTTGAGCCGCTTGAGCATCTGCTTGACGATTTCCTCTTCTATTTGAGATTATGCCAACGGCAGCACCTTTCGCTGCGCCATTACTAACATCGTTGCCACCAATTTCTGCAATTAAAGCACCGGCTGCTGCGCCACCTAATGCACTACGAGCGCCACCACCTCTTCTTGATTTCTCCTGCTCTGGTGCTGGCGTTGCAGCTGCAAGACTTTGTGATTGAGCTGCTGTTGGATCAAATCCTGTTTCACCTACCGCCCAACTATGGCAAGCATATTCATCTTGTTGTTGTTGTTCTTTAGTTTGTTCCTTTTCAGGAAAAACAAATTGCTGTGCTTGTACAGATGAAACTAATAAAACTGTAAGGGTAAGAAAGATTGCTTTAAGTGAGGTGTTTTTCATAATTGTCTCTATTTAATTAGTATTGAGTAATTGATAGTAAGTATAGAGAGACTTTGTTATGTACTCCAATGATATAAAATCATCTAAGTTATGCGTATAGCGCATAATTAAAGGCTGAAGGATACGTATCTTGCATGAGTATATCTGTTGTATTTCGACGCCCTTGTTAAAACAAAGATTAAAAAATATTAGTTAACGCAATGCCTATACCGATACGTTGCTGTGAATGATTATAGTCAATTAAGCTTTCGCCGTAGCCATTGGTGTATTGAAAGTAACCATTTAGCCGCCCTGTTAGAGGAAAGGTAACACCAAATTCCATACCGCCGTGATGCTCTTTAAAATTTTCTCTACCAGTGAAAGAAAACTCTATCGAATCCCATTTATAGGCAAAAATCAACTCAAAATGTCCCATGTAATCAATAATGTCTGGGTTATCATTTGCAGACTCGTCTGGCGTTGTTTTTTCATCACCTTCAGGAATCCGCCACCACGGACGAAATGAAATGGCATAGTTGTCTTTGGCAAAAGTAAAGTTGGCATATAGTCTATTCCAACTTCTTGATAATAGCTGACTACGACCGTTTGATTGATGTTCCATACCTAATACTAAATTGGTTTTTCCGCCTGCTGGTTGCCAGTTAAGTGGGGTATAATAAAAAATTTCTGGCTGATAATTAGTTTCTCTAAAAGGACGAGAAAGATCTTGGTTATATAATTGCCACCACGATTGCAAAGTAAAACCAAAGGCAATGCCATCACCTTCGTTAAATATCCTTTGTGTGATTAACGGTACCTTGAAGCTAATTTGGAATTTTGCCTCCATGCCCATAAGTTCATCGCCATAACCTTTGCCGCCAGCATCTGTGTATGCATCTCGATTGATATTATCGGTATAACTGAAGGGTAAAATGTAGTTCATTTTATGTGGGGTCATAACATAAGGATTGAACGCAACCACCTCTTCTGATGAGAACCGATGAAAGAATTCAGGAGTCTGTTGTTGCTCTTCATCTACTTTCGAAAGCTGCGCAATACATTTTCTCTTTAATTCTTGATAAGTAATAGGAGTATTTGCCTGTTTAGTTTTGTTGAGTAGACACTCATCAAAAGCGGGATCATCAATTTCTTCTGTAGCAAAATTAGAATCTTCGGCATAGGTTATAGAAGAAAATAATAAAAGACTTGAGTAAATAATGAGGAAAGTAGGGCTGATGAAATTTTTCATGTTTTATAAATGCTATTAGTCAGTTTATTGTTGTCTAGGCGTTATTTTAAATTAAGATCAATAAATAAACACTTAATAATATAACAATTGCCATAATTTAATTGCTTAAGTCTTCATCAGGCCATGATGAATTTTTATATTTTATCTGGCAAAAAATAAATAAACCTCAATCAGCTAACTGATTGAGGTTTATATCTTATAACGTCATCTTTTGACTACTTCACTAAGGTAAAGTCGCTTAAAGCCCAGGTTTTATCAAACCAAGGTTGCAAAGGTCCATACAATCTGAACATTGCAAACCACGCTTTATTTGGTGTGGTTTCTGTCCAGTTAGCTACAGGCTTTCCTTTTGGTGCTTTGGGGCCGAAATACAAAGTTACAGAGCCATCTTTATTGTAAACTAAATTATCTCTTTTATTGTTTTTACTTGGATACTTTGAACCACCCGGTACTTGTAATTCAGATCGGGTTTGTGGGTCATAAGCCACCATCGACCAAAAGTCCTTTGCCGGAGCATCAGCACCTAAAGTAACCTGATAGGTTTTTTCACCAAATAGAATATCACCATTATTATCGCCGGTGGTCATAGCATAGTTTGAACCAATACCAGGGATTTGTAGAGCCATTGCTGGTGTATTAACGGTTGCAATGTAGAAGAATAATGTACGAGCGTCCATATTACGTCCGCCTTGACCATTATCTAATAGCCACTGGTAATCACGACCAATAAAACCTGTGAACCACTGTTTATCTTCAAATATTTTAGCATTCGGGTCACGAGACTTAAATGAAATACTACGTGCTGTGGCATTACCCACTTGTACAGCATCTTTTAAAATACCTTTCATTCGTTCATCTGGATTAAACGGTTTACCTTTTTGAATACCAATTGCCGCCGCTTGGCCACGCAACTCTGGATCTAAGAAAGAAACAGGTTCTTTTTGTAAAACATGCCAAAGCTCTTGATAAAATTCATAGTCATTAGCATGAACGGTATTAAAAAATTTGCCGGAGCCATTAGTAAACTCCATTTTATCAGGGTTGTTCGCTTTAGCCAGTGGATAGATTTTCAGACCAGTTCGCCACATATTTGAAGCATGATCAGGCTTACCATCTTTTAAGAAACCACGTAAAATTAACCAATTGTTATAACTCGTTGATTGAGCAATCCATACTTTTTGATTTTTTCCACCAACCATTACTGTTGCACGAGTATCTTTGCCTCTATGCTGCATGCCATTTAATGTTGGCTCTAAGTCACCTTTATAATCGGGAGGTAGAATAATATACATACCGCCTTTTTTAGCATCTGGCCCCGGTGCACCCATATCTACGACAAAGCGGAAGAATGCATCGTTTACCGTGCCAGGGCCAGCTCCTGCGGGTATTTCTACAACCGTTACACCATCTTTTTCTAAATCAAGCATCACACAGGCATAAACGGTATCAGTGTTTCCTGTTAGAAATAATGGTGTTGAGTCCATTAAATTATCAAAAATGAGCACTTCATTGGATTTATCAACACCAACACTTTTCATACCAAGGCGTATGCCCTCAATTGAGGTCGCAGGAATGAAGTTTAAAAACACATCAATACCACGGATAAAATCTAAATTGTCATATACTTTTTTTAAGGTTTCTTCTGTTGGAATGCCATCATAAAAATTTAGTGTTCCAATACGAGTTTCGACGGTATTGGGGGTCATTATCTGCAG
>JALJPB010000060.1 GCA_022969175.1 Colwellia sp.
GACCGTAGCGAGTTCAGCTTGTGCAGTAAATTGCTTGTTGTTGGTGTTAACATCTTTCTCGTTAACTTTTTTTACATTAACTTTATTAATGTTAAGAGAGCTGACAGAAGCCGCCATTTTATATCCTTATCTTTTACGCTGATCTTTTACGTTAATTATCTTTTGCAGAAGTTACCTTGGGTTATCAAAGTAAGCTGTGCTTAATTATTGGTGATCGCGTTGCCTTTAATTACTATATTACTAGCACTTAACGTAATACGATTTGCTTCTATGTTTAAATTTCCGCCCGCATCAATTTCTATAGAACCACTGCCTTGAGACAGATGAATGCTGCCGTTATTTGTGCTTTTTATGACAATATTAGCGCCCGACTCAACAGATAAATTTCCGCTCTGGGCTTTTACTTCAATATTGCCTTCTTCGGCATATAATGAGCTATCCTGTTTAGCTTGCATGTTCAGGTTACTTTTCGAGATAAGATCAATATTATTTTCTGTGGCTTGAAACTTAAGGCCAGTACCTGCATTGATATTAATGCCTCGCCCAGCGGTCAGTGAGATGTCGTTTTCTCGAGTTTCTATTTTGATGTAATCGCGCGCTAATGTGCGCATGACATTATTAGTTGAGACAATATGATTACCACCACTGGTAAACAATAAATCCTTTTTTGCCTGAACCTCTATGCTGCCTTGTGATGACTTTAGCTCAGCTAAATGTTCACCATTACTGCTAGCATTTAAACTCAGTTTATTTACACCACCGGGGTTAGCTAGTTCAATTTTTTCACGCCCGACTGCGTCGTCCATTAATAATGAATGGCCAGCCCGTGTTACGATAAGATTTTGTGTTGGGTTAGTCGCATTAACTGGGCTTGGTGCTTCGTTGTTATACATTGCGCCTAAAATAATAGGTCGGTCTAAATCGCCGTTTTCACCACAAACAACCACCTCTGTTCCTTTGGATAAAGGAAAATTCATACCATGGCCACTACCACCATAAGGCTGTACCATGCGGGTTGGTTTACTTTCTTCGCCTTCACCGTCTTGGTTAAAAGGTAGTTTTACAATATAACGGCCTTTGTCATCAATGCCTTGTTCAATCGTTGCATTAAAGGTGGTGAATACTTTTGCACTGTCAGGCACTTCGCCCTTAAAAGGAGTTTTGAGCGACAACAAGTGTGCTTGGTTTTTATAGTGTAGGTTTTTTACCTTATCGCCATAATTCACCCCCCCAGATTGACTCCCAACGTGGGCAACTTTAGTCACAAAATATGCGCCACTATAATCATCATGATTGACAATATTAATGACACAACCCGGACGAATGGCACGGCAATCACTATCAATAATTACAATATCTCGTTGGCAATCGAGTGCTTGCTGTCTTATTTTAGCAAATCGTGTTCCTTGAGTGGCGTCTTTGTAGTTTTCTCCATAGAGGCTAGAGCTACCAAAACCAGCAACCTCACCATTACTTGACTCTTCAACATTTAAGTTACTTGGCGCTTCATAATTATAATCGTTTAAATGTACGTGCTGTGTTAATAAGCTTGATTTACGACTGATGGCAAAAATACTTTCACTTACGCGCACAGTACCCGAAGGCGGCTGATAAACAAGTTCAATTACCGTGGTATTGTTAGCAAAATCTGCGCTTGAATTGCAGACAGTAATTTTAGCTGAGCCACTTTCTTCTATCGCACCATAAACAAAGCCGTGTTTACGCATCATGCGGTCAACAAACTGATAATCTGTTTCGTTATATTGCACAACCATATCTAGCACTGGGCCACTTGCTATCATGTCGAGCTTTGCCATTGGAAAACCCGATTTTTCAAAAACACTGCTTATAATATTGTCGACGGACATTGCGGTAAATACACGATTTGACCGTTTATGTTTTAAAAGCGACAAATGAGAGTTTAACGTTAAGCTATAGTGATACCCTTGATGGCTTTTTCCCCGTGAAACAAAGTGGCTAACAATGCCACTAATTGTACGATCAGCCATGCCCCTTAAAATAGAAAGCATAGACTCTTTGCCAATCACTGTTTGGGCTGTAATTAAATCATTGCTCAGTAATTCTAACTGGAAACAATAGTCGCTACACAGTTCATCACTCACTGAAGCCATATCGGTTACTGATATTAATCCCGATGGAACACCGGTAATTTCAAGTTGATATTGGCTTTCATTAGCTTTTACTTTTTCAAGTAATTCAAACGCACTCATTAAACTCTCTCCGTGTAGTTAAGGTGTAGTTAAGCTGCTACAGTGTCAGCAGCATTATCGGCAAATATAGCTTCAATGTTTCCATTACTGTCTAGTGTTAACGTTAAAATATCTGGCATGTCATCATCTGCCATAAACTCTAATACTGAACGAGCTATACCCGGTAAAATTTGTTGCTCTATCATTGCGTTAACCATGCGCGCGCCAGAGTCTGACATTTGGCATTGCGAAGTAATATACCGTACTACCTCGCCATCAACGCGCAAGGTCATTTGATGATTGGTCATTAAACGTTTTGCTACTGACTCTAATTTTAAAGCAACAATAGCCCCTAATGCTTCATTGTCTAAAGGTAAAAAAGGGATCACTTGCATACGTGCCAATAACGCAGGCGCAAAAAAGGTAAGCAATTCAGGCTTTATTGTTTCAACCAATGCACCCAACGTAGGTCGCTGCCAAGAGCTTTCTTTGGCTATTGACAGAGCTGTGGAGATATCAGCTTGTGCAGCAATTGTTTCGTTAATATCAGACTCGCTATCAATGTCATCACTGATATCATTGATGTTTTTGCTATCAGTAGTATCAGTTAGCGCTGGTGATTCATCTTCAATTAAAGGCGGTTCACATTGATCAATAAGTAGTTGTGCGCCTAAGTTAGAGGTCATTAAGATAATAGTATTTCTAAAGTCAATTTCACGACCTTCACCATCTCTCATAAAACCACGCTCAAATACTTGATAAAACAAGTTCATTACATCAGGGTGAGACTTTTCTACTTCATCCAACAAAATAACTGAGTAAGGTCTTTGTCTAACGGCTTCGGTAAGTACACCCCCTTCACCATAACCAACATAACCCGGCGGCGAGCCTTTAAGCTGCGAAGCGGTATGAGACTCTTGATATTCGCTCATGTTAATGGTGGTTAAAAACTTATCACCACCAAACATTTCGTTAGCAAGGGTACGTGCTGTTTCTGTTTTACCAACACCAGAAGGTCCCACTAATAAAAACACGCCCAAAGGACCTTCACAGGCGCTAACACCTGCTTTACTCACACGCAAAGTTTGCGCTAATTTAGCTAATCCTTCAGTTTGGCCAATAACAACATCGCTTAGTGAATTCTCTAAGTTTATTAAGGTACTAATTTCATCTTTTACCATTGAACCTGCTGGAATGCCGGTCCATTCTGAAATAATTTCGGCAACCGCGTCAGCATCAACTTCAGAAAACAAACCATTACCTTGTGCATTTTGTTGCTTGAGTTGCCCACGCATAGCGAGTAGCTGCTGATGAATATCTTCACCATTTGCTTGTGCGGTTTTCAATTCATTAATAGTACTCAAGGTTGATTTTTGATTTTCTCGATCGCCTAACATTTTGGCCAATGTTTCGGTTGAGGTTGTTTTTTCAATAATTAACTGCTCAATTAATCCGCTTTTGATGCTGATCCCTTGAGTTGCTTCCGTTTGTAAGTTCTCAATTCTTCGCTCTAAATAGGCTAAATGTTCAATTTCCGACTCAATAGCCGCTGGCTCTGTAGCACTAGACATTCGCACTCGGGCCGCGGCAGTATCTAGTACGTCGATGGCTTTGTCTGGCAAGTAACGTCCTGTTATATAACGCGCTGACAAGGTAACGGCGGCTTCTATAGCGTCATCAGTAATTTGAATATTATGATGCGTTTGGTAGCTGGCTTTTAGCCCCGACAACATCAACTTTGCCGCTTGCTCTGACGGCTCTTCTACTTTAATTAATTGAAAGCGGCGTTCAAGGGCAGCATCGCGTTCGAAGTATTTTTTATATTCTGACCAAGTTGTTGCTGCAACGGTGCGTAATTCACCACGGGCTAGCGCTGGTTTAAGTAAATTAGCCGCGTCACTCATGCCAGCATCACCTCCTGCACCAATAAGGGTATGCGCTTCATCTATAAACATAATAATAGGCGTGTCTGATGCCTTAACTTCGTCAATCACTTGTTTAAGTCGTCGTTCAAATTCACCTTTAACGCCAGCGCCTGCTTGTAATAAGCCCATATCTAATGTCAGTAAACGTACATTTTTGAGTTCATCAGGTACTTGGCCATCAATAATACGTTGCGCCATGCCCTCTACCACGGCAGTTTTACCTACGCCTGGCTCACCCACCATTATTGGGTTATTTTTACGTCGGCGACATAACACATCAACCATCATACGTATTTCATCATTTCGCCCCAATACCGGGTCTATTTCGCCGCGCTCTGCTTTTGAAGTAAGATCTTCACAAAAGTCTAGTAGTGCTTGGCCTGTTTGTACCGAGGTTGAACCATGAGCATTAGCTATACTCGGCTCGTCTTGTTTAGTAGTTAAACGTTCACATGACCCGGTACAGATTTTTTGGTGATTTTCTCTTAAAAAATGGGTGTCAATTTTTGCAATTAGCTCTGGTAATTCCAACACAGGGCTAAACGGAGCCATATCAACTAAGGCATCAACTAACGAAACTCCAGTAATCCAATCGCCGTCATAGTTCATGTTGCTGCTTACCCATGACTTTTCTAACCACTCATATAAACGTCTTGAAAAAACGGGTTTGCTTTTACTGCCCGCAGGTTGAGTAGTTAAATGTGCTAACAATGCTTGCCATATTTCGTCTTGATTAACGCCAAAAAAATGAAATATTCGCTCTAAATCTCCATTAGCGCCCTCTTCCATCAATTTAATCAACAAATGCTCAGGGAGAACTTCAAAGTGAGTTCTGCTACTTGAAAATCCTGCGGCACTCTCTAATGCAGCAGCGGTATGTCCATTTAACTTATCAATAAGTTGTTTAATGCCTTTTACGTCCATTGTTATTTCCTTCTGGCGATTTATGAGTTTGTAGCCATTCGTTGTTTATATTGACTGTCTTTAAATTGTTGAAATTCGATCAGTTTTGATACTTCACCTATATGACTGTTTACGCCAAGTATTAAGGTTTCATCGCCCAATATTTGACTCGCTTTATAATCATGATCAATATACATGGTGCATTCCCATGGTAGTTCTGATGGCAGTTGTGACAAAATTAAACGCAGTAATTTATTACCTTTACTGCTGCCAGGGAAAAAATGCTTTGCCTTGTTTTCAGTCATTTGACCAAGTTCAATAACTACCTTTCCGCCCGAGACTAAAACGTAATCACCCAGTATTACTGATTCTCCCAGCACTGAGGTGTTTTTGTCTCCCAGTGCTGAACTTGTGCCAACAGGTTGCCAATTGGGGCTAGAGTCATCGACTCTTATTTGCTCACAATTGAATTCGTCATTTAACAGTTTTGCCATACCACAGGCACTCGATACTTTTAGTACAGTAACCCCCGCGTTTACGTCGGTATTTTTACGGCCTGATAAAATAGCATTAAGCACTTGGTCAAACTGCTCTGAGCCTATGCCTCTAATATTGAGTTGTGACTTTTTCCACGATTGATAAAGCAAACAATAATAGAGGTGATTAAACATATCTAAAAAAGCTCTTGTTCTTGCGCCAGATTCATCGTCACTTGCCGCCTGCTCTAATAAATAATGCGGCATAGCTGAATCTGCACCATAGAGCCCAGAGTAATTAGACTCAATGTGAAAAACTCCTCGCCCCTTCTTTAGCAAAGTGCCTTTTTTAATATCTGATACGGCAAAGCCTAATTCTTTGTTTGGTGTTATTAGTACTCTACTACTTAAACCAATTAACATTTCATCAGGTTCAGCCCATTCATTTTCGACTAAATTGAGTGCTTTAAACAAACCAAATTTCCACGGCTGGTCTTGTAACTTTTGTAAATTAGCTGAGAGCTTAGACCAAGTGGGTTGTTGAGTTTTTATCACTATATATGGGCACTTTGTCCGGGTTCTATTGCCCAAACAAATTCCTTATAGCTAGGTATACATTCAATTCGTGTTTGCATGCTTTGATTAATAGGCGCATACATAATAAAGAATTGGTGTAAAACGGATGCAAAGTGATAAACATCTGACTGACAAACAAATTTACTTTCATCTAAAGTAATATGTAGCTCTGCGCCTTGAACAAATACCCCTCGTTTAATTTGGTTAACTTTATTGCTTTTGACATCAATAATTGATTCAATTCTTCTTCTATTTTCAGATCTTCTCGACCAATCAAATAACGCCAGTAGTCGTTTAAGTTCATTAACATTGGCTAATGAAGAGAATTTTAAATTCAGCAAACTTATTAACTGCCAGTGTTTTGAATTATCAGTGCACTCTTTGTAACTAGAGGGCCGTGCAATATTGCGAACTTGCAAGCCAGAAGGCATGTTTTTTCCGCCCTGATTAAGCAGCCCCTCTCTTATTGTTTGTTTTGTCCAACGACCATTATAAGCCGTTAGCTCCATAGAAATGGTTTCATCGATACTGTTTTGTTCGATAGGCAATGAAATGTAATGTGCAGGAACAGCGTCGCCAATATCTTTTATAATCAAGGTATATAAACGTTCTTCATCACCAAATATACTTTGATATCGAGGGGTATATTTATGTGCTTGTGACGTTAGTTTTTCACGCCCTTCGACAGCATCAACAGAATAGGTAAAAACACTATTGCGTTTATTCCGGTCAGCGACAACACTATATTCAGTTTGATTTAATGCGAGCCTTGTAGGCTCAGCATCTTGGCTAAAAAGATTAATACCAACAACACAATTAAGCTTTATGTTTGCTGCGCTGAGCTTGTGCCCTGGCGGTAATTTAATTGCTGATTTAATGACCACGTCAAATGCATCAAAGCGCTCTGGTAATTCAAAATCGCAATTAAATTCAATGTCGATAAAATTGAATCGCTCTTTACCATTAAAGTAATCATGCAGCAGCGCATAACCGGGATGGCTAGTTGAGGCATTAGGCAGTAAAGCACTGCGTTGATTTAAGTTGGCAGGACGAATAACGGCTTGGCTTAACGTTTTGTTATATTGGTTATTAGCCGCGCCAAAGTCTAAATAGATAGGCTCACTCGCACTCATTAATAAATGATATACCCCACTGACTAGCGGTGTATCTCCATCTAAGTAAAGACGTAATTTAGTTAAATCATAATTTTCTTTATCACCCTGACAAATCCACTTAACGGTAAATCTAAGTTCTGAACCATCAAAAGTATCGTTACTTTGTACTGCTACTATCTCTAACGGAGTAACACTCACGTCATGGCAGGTGGTAAATTTACATTTTACTTGTTCAACGGCATATTCCGTAGTCACTTCAAGACCTTTTTTTACCAACAAAGATTCTTGCATGGTGTACTTAGGGGTAAATTGAAAAACGGTTGTTGACGGGTAAAAGTTTAATAACGCCGGACATAATTGCCTAATCACCTGTTCTGATACTTCAGGTAAAGATTCATCTAAGCGCTTTTGAATATTGGCATTAAGGTAGGCGACACCTTCCAAAAGGCGCTCGACATGAGGGTCTCGCTCTTTAATAGAATCAATATTCAACTGCCCTGCATGTTCGGGATAATGCTCAGCAAACTGTTTTCCTGCCTGGGTTAATAAGCGCATTTGAGCATCAAAGTACTGTTGCACAATAGCTCCTTGTTATTTGTATTACTGTTTTTATCAGTAAATTTTTAGTCAATGGTTTAGTAAAATGGGATGTGTTCATTGGAAATTAGCCGCACGAGACACATTTGCCTTTCCGCCTGAGGCGAATTTGGTACTAAATTGAAGTGATAAACCACTGACTAAAAATGCCTGTATATCAAAATTAATAACGCAATCATTTTGATTAATATCTTTTGCATAAACGTTAACGCTTCGAACTCTAGGTTCGTATTTTTCAATTAATTTCTTCACTTCAAACGCTAATGTTTGTTGTGAATAAGGAAGTCCTTCATAAATACTTTCTACATCGGGAAGGCCATAGTCACTCATATGAGCAAGTACACCTCGACGTGAGTTCAATAAAGAGTTGAGGTGTTTACATACACTGTCAATCTCATCCTGTTGCTCTGCCTCAAAGGATTTGTAGGATACTGGATTAGCTAACTTGTCAAATAAAGCCATAAATATTATTTTGCCGAAAAGTAATGATTACCTAAAAAATAAAGGTGCTTCTTGATAATCAAGAAGCACCAACGTTAACAAATATTAACGACCTTCATTCCATGAATCAGTGAACTCAATGTTGCCATCAAGGTATGTCCATGTGATTTTTTTATAACGTAAAGAAACAGTTTCAAGATGTGGGTAGCGCTCTTTATCTAAATCTTTAACGTTATACATTGTTGGCGCAATTGAAGTGATTTTTACATCTTCCAATTTTTGACAGAAGTACTCTCTTTCAGTACCCGTGTCATCAATGCGGTACCACTTAAGTTCTAATTGCTTAAGTGTTTGACCATTAGCACAAGCTTTGTAGAGGTATGGTGTAGATGCATCAACCGATTTTGTAATAATAAAAGGTTCATGTTTACGAGTACCTGTTAGTTCGCCTGTATCGTTATCAATTGGAATACGTAACTCATGATCAAAATGTAGGATTTCAATTGAACCCTCACGCTCTGCAACAGTTACAGATCCCTTGATATCGTTTGCTTGATCATCCTTTAACCACATATAAGCTGGAATTGCCATTTTCTAAATCTCCTTTAAATTAACTAAATATCCTAATTGATGGCATACACCTCTGTGCAATAAAATGATATTGTATAGAGGTGCCCCAAAAAGCCGAGTGCCTTATGCCAAGGGGTACAAGCTCCGAGCTGGCTGCAACCAGCTCGGAGCAAACTATCTAGTAACCTGTTCTGCTTATCGCTTACTTCTCTCCAGGCATTTGTCCTACCAAGGCTAAACGTACGTCTATGCCTTCCACTTGAAAGTGAGGAACTATATATGTATTCACACGGTAGTAACCTGGATTATCTGGAATTTCTGATACGGTAACACTCGCATCTTTAAGCGGGTGTGTTGCAATAAGCTCTTCATCTGGGTTATTCATTTTTGTCACCAATGAGCCCAACCAATCATTAAGCTGTTGTTCTAGCTCATGGCGTGGCTTACTAGAGCCAATATTTTCACGTTGTAATACCTTCATGTAATGCGCAATACGCGATACTAAAAATATGTAAGGTAGACGAGAGTTAATACGTGCGTTTGCGGTTGCTTCGTTGGTATCGTATTCAGTTGGTTTTTGTGCACTATTAGCTGAGAAAAAACATGCAAAGTCAGAGTTTTGGTAATAACTTAAAGGAATAAATCCTTGGTTTGCAAATTCTAACTCTTTAGTCTCAGAAACAATAATTTCGGTAGGGATCTTAGTTTCTAAACCATTACCTGCTTCAAATGAATGCATAGGTAGACTTTCTACTTTACCGCCCGACTGTGGACCACGAATATTTACCGCCCAGCCGTTTTTATGGAAACTTTTTATGATGTTTGCTGCAAAGGTGAATGAGGCATTTCCCCATAAATATTTGTTATGACTGTCGCCGGTAACATCTTCTTCGTAATTAAAGTTACGAACTGGATTTCCTTCACCATAAGGTAGGCGTTGTAAATAACGAGGAAAAGACAAACCAATGTAACGTGAGTCTTCGGTATTTCTAAAGTTTTTCCAACGTAAAAATTCGGCTCGTTCCATGTATGAACCTAGATCTTGAATTTTCGCGACATCTTCTAATGAATCTTTTAAGAAAAATTTAGCACCAACACTGGCTAAAAATGGACAATGCGCTGCAGAAGACACTCGAGAAATTTCTTGTAATAAACTGATGTCTGCGGCACTACAGTCAAATTCAAAGTTAGAAACTATGTTAGAAATTGGCTCTCCACCAGGTGTATCATATTCTGCTGTGTATACATGTTTGTAAAGCGCTGACTGTGTGGTATCGGGTGCTTCATCAAAATCGTCACGTAATGTTTCTTTGTCTACATCAAGCATTTCAATTTTAATGTTTGAGTTATTTGGCGTACGATTAATAATATATTGTAGCGATCGCCATGCCGACTCTACTTGCTGAAATTCACTATTATGTAAAATTTCATCTAATTGCTGTGAAATAACGCGATCTATTTTTGAGACATAATTATCAAGCAAACTTTTGTCGATACGAGTAACGTTACTGCTACTTGCCATATCTAAAAATACACTTAACGCGGCAGTTAATCGCTCGTCGGCCTTGGTTTCTGCTAAGTTATTAGCATCACGGAACGACTCAATAGAGACTTGTTCGACAACTGGCGCAATATCGACTAAATCACAAAGATTTTCGTAGGTACTTTTAGTAATGGTTTCTTCTACCGTTTCTGCTACATTTAACTGTTCTTGTATTGACATAACTTATCCCTCTATTGTGCCGATTTGGTATCTAATAAAGGCGCTATACCTTCAAGTTTCGCTTTTAATTCATCAAGCTCTGGTTTGTTTTGTAGTACCCGCTCAAGTTCTTTACGAAGAGATGAGTTATCAAGTAGATTTGACTTCAAATCTTTCAATAAATTACGCATGGCTATCATTTTATTTAGCTCAGGAATTTGTGCTGCTACTTGCTCTGGGTCAAATGATTTAAATGAATCAAAGGTTAAATCAACCCCTATTGAACCTTCACCCGTTATTTTATTATCTACAAAAAATTTGGCTTGTGGAGCTGTATTTTTAAGCACTTGGTCTAAATTATTCTTGTTAATTGATACCGGTTCACGCTCAGCTAAATCTTCTTGATTTTTGCCATTCGAATAATCACCTAGCACTAACATTTTTAATGGTAACTCTTTACTATTTGAAGCTCCGTTTGTTTCAAGCTCTAATGAAATATTTACGCGAGCTCTCGGAATCTCTTTTTGAAATGTATCAGACATAACTTTCCCTTTATTATTTCAGTGTATCCAACGCGCAAATAGCGCGAACTATTAGTTATCCCAGAAGTATTCTAGGTACTACGTTAAATCCAACCCAAAGCAACTTCAGGTTGAGTTAAAATCATTTTTTGCTTTAAGATATGACTTTGCTCAGCTAGTTTTTCATTACCTTTAGCGGCTAGCGTATCAAAACAAAGTATTGCGCTTCTCCAGATCTGCATAGACAATGTTGGCTGCCACTGGCCTAATTGATGTTTTTCAATGGTGTCGATAAGTTCGGTTAACATTGGTGCAGCAAAGTCGTACCGTTCAGCTAACAGACACATTTTCGCTTTCATTAGTAACAGCTGTGCTCGTCCATAGGCATTACAGGTAGATAACGTATTCACAATCGTTAAAGCACTGTCTAGTTTACCTAGTTCAACTTGTGCTTTGGCTAATACCTCAGTCTGCTCAAAAGCTTCATCTATACCGCTAACTGACGTACTTACTTGAGTAAACTGTGCGGCTATGTCAGCAATAACGTCTTTTGTTTTAGCACTACATAGTGCACTGCTATCGTCGTACGTCAGTTGAGTTAATTGAGGAAATCGAGAGCTAAGCTGGTATAAACTAAATTCAAGCTGATTGGTTACCACCGTATTGCCTAAACCTTTTAAAGCCGTTAACTGCATTATTTGAAGGTCTAAATTAAAGTGCATTGCGCCCTCCATAAATAAAGCTTCACCCAACATAAATGCGGTTAAATAGTCATCATTGGCGAGTGCATTAACAATAGGCGTAAAAGCGGTATTTCTTGGCGCGGGAATACGTGTTTTTCCTTGTTCATTAGGTGGTAATTTAATATCTGACCAACGGGCAGCCCTTGATAAAGCAACTAAACGGGTTAAGTTTTGATTTTCTTTATCAAAGGACAATAATTTACGTAAAGTTTCAGCGAACTGAGTATCTGAGTCAATTTGTGGTAATGGTGCAATCTGGACATTACTAGGAGCACTTGCTGTAACCCGCTCATTTATCTGGTTTTCATTAACCTGATGATCACTATTAGTAGCCTCAGCCATTGTCGATGATTGGGTAATCTGCTGTGCCACCTTTTCTAGCGCAACGTCAGGAATAATTACCGGATATTTACTGGCTAATTTGTCTGCCCATTGTTTCAATTCAGACAGTGGTCCGGCGTTATCATCAATTTTCCTTATTGTTTCATTGGCATAAATAGCAAGTTGTTCATGCAAATTGACAATTTGTTCTGGATCAAAAATCCCTTGTTGCTCGGCTAACGCTACCATACGGTTTTGTTGGCTTAATAACCAAGTATGTACAGCCTTGCGCCCTTTATCTTTGATCGGGTGAATGTCTGACAAAAACAGCGCAACAAAACGGTTAAATAATGCAAGTCCATTAACAAGACCTTCAACACCGTATTCGCTTGCCGCACCAAACAATAGATAACTGGCAATACGTAAATCTTTCGATTTGTTAGCACTTAGCTGAGTACCTATTACAAATATTTTTTTACAATCAAGTTCACTTACCCCTGAAAAGCTAGACTTTAAGTATTTGAAATCTTCTTCATACTTTAAGTCTTCACCACAAGTTAATTCGGTAAATGGACAACAAAGGTTTTCTAACCATGTGTTCCAGTCGCTGTGAGTATAATGTTCTTTCATAATAGCTACGCTTTGCACCATCGACGTAAGGCATCATACATACTGACATTATTCATCTTCGCTAATGATAAAGAAGACGCTGATAATGGCTGTGTGGCTTTGAGCATGTTCAATTTCACCACGGCAGTAGTAGACGTAGTTTCTGACCAAATACTCTCAAAATATGAAGGTGGCATTGGCGTGGCAAATATCGTTAAGTTTGCTGCACGATCTTTATCCCCTATTTGATAAAATAACCATGGACGCCAGTTATGATCAGCAACAATAGCGGTTACTAAATGTAACCAAAAAGCAGCTATTATCTCAAAGCCATCCTTCAAATTAGGCATAGGAAAACTTAAACCTTTCTGGCTGCGTAAACAGCCTCGGTTAGCGATAGATTTTAATATTAATGAAGACTCATGAATAAGTAATGCCCGTTCTTCAATATCGGTAATTCCAATAGCTGACCATAAAGTCTCCATGGGTATATGGCGGAACTTTTCCAATAACTGATTGATATGGGCCGGCTGTTTTAACGCATAAACAATATGCTCTAATTTACTTGATTGTTTCTGCATCTCATCATCAGAAGACGCAGCAAATACTTCATTTACAACTTGATGCAAGTGGCTAAAATCATTACTTTCATTTAAAAACAATGCCGCAGGATGTATGCGGTACAACTCCTGACCTGAATTAACAAAGCTAACAAAGGGGTAATGTCGACCGCTGCTGTCTACACTTGGCGTGATCACACCAACTAAACTGGCTTCAGTTTCATTACCGGCCATAAAAAATAAATTAGTTAAGCCAAAATCACTGTGCTGCACTTTATTCTGTATAGGGTTACGCAAAGCATAAGCAAACCCTTCCTTGATCCAATGATCTAGTGCAATAGACTCTCGTGAGTCCACTTGATATTTAATAAAATCAGGCTTTAATTGTGTTTTACCTAAATAACCGTACTCGTTTTTACGTAATACTTCTGGTGTCGCTTCTTTATTACGCTTAAATAAACCAAACATTGGCGATTCCTAATTTAGTCTAGCTAGCGTTTTTTGCTTAGCTTGCGGTTGAATAAAGAGCGTTTTAGGTAAGTTAAACGATGTCATCGTAGTTTTATTAAAAATGCCATTACTTCGTCCAGACTTGAGCATAAACTTAGCGGTCAACTTGGTATCCGATTCTTTGTTTTCTTTGGTAAATGACCAATTCACAGCATATTCAGTGCCTTTAATCCATTTAACCTTAGCGTCGCTCAATACTCTCAATAACGCCCATGGGCCAGTTCTTTGGATACCGACTTTATTGCCTTTTCGATCAACAGCATAAATGCGCGCAGCTTCGGTTGTCCCTTTACCAGGCCAGCTAAATTTACGCCATTCTTCAGGTTCATTTCTGTAGCGGTATGATTGATCACTAAAACCTAGATATGTTTCACGTATTCCACGTTGTGGCACAGGTAAAACTTGAAATTGAAATTGTGAAGTTTCACTGTCTTTAGAAAACAATGAACGGGTAACACTGTTGGCTTTATAAAGACCGGCTAAAAACTTTTTACTAAAACCTATGCCCATATTATTCCAAGTGCGCTCTTCCCATTTGCGTTGACGTTTTTTCAAGAAAGGGGCTAATTGTTCATCGACAAACTTCCATAGCGATCCAGACCGTCTATTTAAGAGCTCAGAAACATCAGCAACAGCCGCATCAGGTCCTTTTGAGTTAAACGGGAACTTTCCTTTAATGCCCTCTTCATATAAGGCAAAAACTTGCTCTTGCCATTCTTCATCTAATTGACGACGTGATACCGTAGCAATAGCATTAAAAGTAGCACGTAGTGGACTTTTAAATAAATTTTCTAACGACTTTTTAGCTACCGGATCTAATGCTCTAAGTTGACTTTCAACGATAATCCAAGATTCTTGTAAACCACTATCTGAGTCTTCACCATTAAGTAATTTTTGTGCAAATTCCATCGCTTGAGCGTCAGACTCATTACTACTCATTAGTGATTTCACATCACTGTGTACAGCACTTAAAATGCTGATGTATTGCTGTAAAAAATCACTAATCTGACCTTGCTCTTTGGTGTTGGTGAAACGTCTTAAGTCGGATAATCGCCCCTCTAATTCTGGTACTCGCTTTAAAATGGCGCTTGAAATATCAATGTTACTTTGCTCAGCGAGTAACTTAATATCTATTGAAACGGCGTTAATTGAAGTTTGTGGGTTATCATTTAAGTTTATATTTTTATTAATATTGAGCATCAGTTCAGCAAAAGGTCCTTCTAATGAACTTAGTGTGGCCATTGATAAACTGGTATCAGTTAAACTTTTAAAAGGCTTCACTTGTGATGTTTCTAGTAGTGTTAACCAATGGTTTGCATAGTCTTTAAAGTACAACGAGCGTATTGCTTTCTCTAATACACTAGCTTTAGCGCTATCAACTAAGTTTTCGCCTTGCTCGTTCGCCGTTCCCATTACCCAGTCACCTGAGCTAACCACAGTCACAACACGTTTCATTTCAGCATAAAAGTACGATTGCCAACCTTTCTTAGTAAAGGCATAGGGAATTTGATAATCACTTAGCAACAATTTTTCATTTTTATTGTTCAGTAAACTTTTTAATGTTGTCGATTTCTTTTTAGCTACTTTACTGGCAATGATTTGTTGATAAAGCGGCTCTGGCTCTGGCTGAGTATCAAGTTGTAATCTAGCAATATCTGTTATTGAATTATCCATTTTCCAATAGGCAATACGACCCACGTTGTCGACATTATTACCTACATGGTCAATATAGGCGGCTAAAATCTGGTCTATTTTGGCAGTAAACTCTTTGAGTTCTTCTTGCTTTAGATCTATACCTAAAATGGGTTGCCAGTGTTTCTTAAGCTCTTGAACAGCAAAGTCTTTATCCATTTTGTCAGGATGTATCGAGAACATTAGTTGCAATTTAAGTAAGTTATAATACTCTTGCCTCAGCTCATTTTTACTGTCCATATCTGCAGCAATTTGCCACTTTTCACTAAAATCAGTTAACTGCTGATTTACTGACGTTTGAATAGGAAGGGAAATTAATAATTCCATTTCTTGAAGGGTTATCGCCGATACCGCTTCAAGTGTTTCATCACCTTGATAAATACCAAAAATGTATAGCCATGGTAATTTATCTTCATAAGATAATAATTGTTGTTGATGCTCAAAAACGGCAATAAAAGCCTCAATTCGATCAGCCGGATGGTCGGTGGTAACAGCTAACTGCACTAAGGTTTCAATTTTTTCTTGGCCAGAAGAAGTTAACAGTGAGTTCATGGTGTACGATGTCATCAGTAAAGCTACTGTTCCAGCAATACTGGCTAGGGTAGATGAAACAGCTAAACCTTTTAACCAACGTTGTATTTTTCGCTCTCTGCGGTTACCCCGTGTCAAGTCCTGCAATTTAAAAACAACATCATTAAAGAATCGATTAATGAAATAGCTCTTGGTAATGCTTTCTTGATTTTGTTCAAGGGCAACAGAACAAAACTGCTCTCTAACTCCCGATAATATACGCTCTACTGGGGTACCTTCTTGTGTACCTGACGTGAAATAAACGCCGGCAAACCAAGGGACTTCTTGATAAGGATTGTCTTTAAAGAGTAAATTGACAAATTCAGTTAACTTGATAGATGCAGCTTGAAATTGATTAGGAAAATCAAATATTAACGCTTTACGGTGTAAGTTTCTTTCACGGGCAAGTTTACTTAAACGTTGTTGACAAAGGCGTTCATAAAGTGATTCCATTCTCAGTTCAAACAACTCAGCAGGGTCTTGACTTTGGTCTTCACTTTCGTCCAGTAAATATGCCCCCCACACTTGCTCCCTGTCTTTTTCAGATAAATCGGCGAAAAAAGGTTCAAAACCACTAATTAAGTCTGATTTAGTAAAGGTAATATGAACAGGAAAAATAACACCAAGCTCCTCAATAAGCTCTTGGATGCGCTCTCGTACCCTTTTTACATGCAGAAGAATACTCTCACTATCACTGGTTAAAATATCCGCGACACTGATGGCAACAATAACGCCATTAACCGGCAGTTTGGGACGATGCTTTTTTAGTAAGCCTAAAAAAGATAACCACTCTTTATTGTCTGATGACTCTGTTGTATACCGTCCAGCGGTATCAATTAAAACGGCTTGATCAGAGAACCACCAATCACAATTTCGGGTGCCACCAAAACCTTGAACGTGTAATTCATTAGAGTTTGCATAGGGAAAATGTAAGCCTGAATTTGCAAACAGTGTACTTTTACCGGTAGCCGATGGCCCAATAATCATATACCAAGGTAGTGCATATAACGCGGCATTACCCCGGTGGCCGGCCCCTAAGTGCGAGGTTTTTAATGACTGAAGGACATCTGTCATCTTATTTTGTATTTCATCAATCTCAGCTTGTGAACCCGCATTATGCGTTGCAAGTTCATTAACAAGTTTGTCCCCAGACCGTTTTGTCCAAAACCACTTAGCAATAAGGTAGATAACAAAAGTGGCAAACACGGCTACCATTGCTATTATTCGTTTATCTGGTGTATCTAAACCCACTAAGTGTCCAGCAAACCAAACAATAGTCAACACAGCAATAAAGCCAATAAACTGCCCTGCAGCTCTAGATGATGCTAAGCCAAGTAGAAAATGTACTAGACCACTAGTATTTGCGCGTCCGACCATGTTACTCACTATCTCCGTTGAGTTCTGCTTTATTGAGTTGCTGTAGTATCGCTAACTTAGTTTCTATCGCTTGGTTGCTGTTTTTAGCGTCTTTACTAATAACGTAGTGAAAGCCCATGTATAAAAACATAATTAAACTCAAGCTGATGCTGAAAATCACCCAGTAGGGTAAGTTTCGTCCTACTTTCATGACAAAACCTTCACTTGGTGTGCCGTAGGTAGAAAGCTTAGGATTGACCACCTCAGTTGAGTCTTCTAGTTGCGATCTAATATCAACAATCAGTGCTTTTAATTGTTCAAGGCCTCTGACTTTATAAGCCCCTTCAAAACCTAACTGCAAACAAATATAATAAACTTCTAGTACTTTTAATTTGCTTTCACTGCCCATTCTCAGTTTTTCTAACCGTTCAAAAAACTCTTCTCCGGCGCGGTTGTTACCATAAAACTCTAATTGCAACGGCCTGCTCATCCAATTCATTCGAAAACTTGCCCCTGAGCCCATCACCAATTCATCGCAGGTCGCCGTTAAGGCAAACTTAGCTTCTTGCATTTGTGATGTGGTAATTTGATTTTCGTAACATTTACGTTCAAATTGATCGAAACACTCTATAATTTCTTCGCGAAAATCATCTGAAATATTACTGACATCACTGCGGATCTTTAATGGCATAAGCGCGTGTATTACTGGTGCTATACAAGCAAGCAAGTCTGGTGTTTTTTCAATAGGTTCCATCAATTATTTCTCTAAGGTATTATTTATGAACGACAATTATCAGCGATCATTATAAGCAACGAAGTAAGCTTAATTTTTATCAACAATTACAATTTCTATTTTCGCTGTTTGTAAGTTATAGGGCACAAAAACCGCCAAGCTTTGCTCCTCAACAACTTGTTGCCAAATATAACCGTGCGACTCTAAACGGAAGTATTCATAACCACTTTTTACCGCCAACTTATTAGGAGTACGTTGGCAATGACTTAATGTTAAACCATTTAATGCTGAGGATACGATGACATCAATTTTATCTGCAGAGCCTATTTTTACTTGTCCACCAAAGCTATCAATCCACTTATTATCAGCCGATTCAAAATAAACGGCCAAATAGAAATCATTATTATCCAGCTGGGCGGAGTCAATAGTTGATATCTGATAAAGCGCATCAGATAAGCGTTCAAGCTTAAGCCCCGACATTTTTTTAGGGACAACACCATCAAGTAACTGAGTAATCATTTGTTCAAATTGAGCGAAAACTTCACTCAACTTATTATGATGATATAAGGGCAACGAATCGATTAACTGGCTGTGTTCAAACAGCGATATGCGACTTAATAACTGTGTGAACTCACTGTATAAACGCTCGGGGTGGACATTGACCAGTTGTTTTAAATGGGACAACAATTTAGCACTAGGCAACATGCCACTTAATAATAAAAAGCTATTCATTTCATTAGGACCGAAGTCGGTTACGGCGCCTAAACCTTGTCTCCTACTTAACAGCACATTAGTTTTTGCATTCACTAAGTTATTGGTACGATTAAGCAATTCAGTTAAATAGGGAGAAGCACTTATATCTAATAACGGCGGAATAAATTTTTCATTTAAAGCAAAGTGACCGTCGGCGCCACGCACTATTTGAAATAAGGGCAATACATCAAAATAAGTTTGAACATCTGCTTCTGTAAACAAGGTTAAATTGGGCTGTGCCACCATAACTTCTCTTGTACGAGAAGCATCATGTTGATCATTGACCTCAATATATTCTGCTTCAAATGCCGATAATTGCCCTGAATTGTTATAACCACTGATACCAGAGCTTGAGTTATTTGAAGCAAGACCGACAAACACAGTGACCGTTGCCATACTTTGAGGCAAGGTAAGTGTTAAGTCATGTTTTATCGTGCGATTAAATTCAACGTAACGCCCTGTTTCTAAAATAAATTCAAGTTGTAAGATATCAACTTCTCCTCTGGCTAATGCGCTAGGGTCAATCGAGATCCGTTTAAAGCCATAAGCAATAGGCGAATGAATAAACTGTCGTTGAGCATGTTGATGTTCTTGATATTCATCAAATAATTGCAGGTGTTGTTGGCCTAACATTACGCCCTCTGCCCATAAGGGTTTTCTACCCGATACTTTCAACATTATTTAGTTTCTTTCTTCACGCCTGGTAATGTAATTGCATTACTGGTAAGTAGAATATCTAAAGAGGTTGATAATTGAATAGTACCTGAATCTAACTCATGATATACCCGCCAGTTTTCATCTGAACGGTCTCTAAATAAAGCAAAAACAGCAACAAATTTCGCTTCTTCTGCTTGTTCAAAATCAATATTTATTTTTTCAGACGGGTTAACTGTTCGCTCTTCAACGGTGATTAAAGAATTGGCTAATACTGAGTTATCAGATTTCCACAATTCTTCAAAAGTAGCGCTTTTAAATCCCTGTATATCAGAAAGCTGGTATATCCTTAAAACAACGGGTAGCGCTTCGTCAAATTGATTCAAATTTAAATTGTCTGTCGCAGACACATCCAAATTAACCTTTGTTGAACTACACGCAAATAATGAAGATGCGATGAAAAGCATGGTGAATAATTTAACTAATTTCATGTTGACTACCTAACTCTGTTTGTGGGGTTTTATTAATAAGTTTTTGTTCTAAAATGGGGCAAATAACTTGTTCAAATCGAGATTTAGCACATGACTTCCATTCATGATGTTTACCTAATATTTTATTTAGAAGACTTGTGCTTGATTTTTGCTTTTTCGTGTTATTAAAAGTTTCAACAACGAATAGATCCATTGAAGAGATTAATTTTGATTGGATAGTGAGTAAGTCGTTATTAAGCAAAGAAAAAGAGTCGATATCATGATCATCAAGCGCGTGACAATCTGAAAGTTCGGTATTAATTAGCATTAAATAAAGCGTTAACGCTTGGCTATTAAATACCCGATGATAAGCAAGACCGACTTGGTCTAATAACGAAGCAACTAATCGACTTTGTGTCCAGACAGACAAAAGAAAACAGTCTTTAAATGAATCTTGATGAAAAGATTCAATTGAATTTTTTAATGAAGAATGGTCGGTAGGAGAATAATTAACTGAATTATCTACAGTATTCACATTTTGTATAGCAAGATCCATATGCTGTATTCATCCTTGAATTACGTTTTATCTACCTAAACTCTTTAAGTTTGGTAGTGATTTATACTTAACTACTAAGTCACTTTAAAGTTAACAAAAAGTCACCTTAAAGATAATGCAAAGTAACTATAAAGTTAATATTACGTTACTGCGCGTTCATCCTTGATTGTGTTGGCATGATAGTCATTTATATTTTGATGTCAAATAAAAGTTATTCTCATTTAGCCAAAAAACACCTAACAAATTGAATTTTATATAAATTAAAAATCATAACCGTACTTTGCGCATTTAATCAATATTCAAAAGTATCTAAAAGGTGTTGCACTAGACGAAAAATTAGTTAATATGCGGCACTGAAAATATTTTAAACTTTTCGTTAAGGATGACGACTTGGCTTCCCCCCGTTTATTGATCAATTGTGCAAATGCCACTTATGCAGCAAATTACTTACAAGGCAGCGATACCTTAAGTGAGCAGTCGCACTATACCGTTATTGTTGACACCCTTGAGATACAACCATTACAACAAGGGTTAGGACAAACAGCTTGCTTAAACTTTATTGCCAGTGACGGATATACTCGTTCTTTAAATACAACGTTGTTATCCATTGAAGACAAAGGCGTCATTGGCGCAAATCACGCAGACAAAGGCACGTGTAAAAGGCGCTATCAACTCACCTTAGGGGCAAGAATTACCTTACTTGATGGTAGCCAACATTCGCGCATTTTTATTGATACCAACCTTTGTGACATATTAACCTTACTCTTAGCCGGTGCTGGCTATCATGAAGGGCAAATTAGTTTCACCCTTGCCACTGCCTTGCCAGTTTTAGGGCAATGTGTGCAAGCAATGGAGTCTAATAAGGCATTCTTTAATCGTCTGCTACGTCAATACGGTTTGTTTTACTGGTTCAACTCAACGGGCAGTGATTCAGGCATAGTTATTAGTGATAATAACTCGTCAAGCCCCTACCTAGAACGTGGTTTGTTACAAGTTCATCATGGTGTTGGTTTTAATCCCGAAAATTTCTCAAGCCAGCAGGTAAGTGATTTAGCCGCTCAAGGTTTCGTCGGCTTTACTCAATGCCAATATACCACTCAAATAAAATTAGGCATAGCCAGCGCCGTCTCTAATGAATATCGCCTTGAAGGCGAAAACCTAGCGCCAAACAATTTCGCCCAGCCTGTGTCGTTGACTTCAGGGCAAGCAGCAAATGTAGCGCAGCATCAAAGCCAAGCATTAAATCGATTTGAGCAAGTCATTACTTTAACCGGAAACGTTCCCGACATATTCGCTGGCTGCTCATTTTCACTGCACGACACCTCTGGTATTAATGCCAGTGGCGATTATATTTGTATTTCAGTATTACATGTCTGCCAACAGCCATCTGACGAAACCAGTCAAGACGGATTAAGTAAATATCATTGTGTTGTAAAAGCAATACCCCGTAGCCAACCGTTTAAATTACCCTTTGAAGCTTTCGTGCCTTTGCCAATGGTATTTTCTGCCAAAGTAGAGTCTATTTCTAGTGCCGCAACATTAACTGACTCAGGTGACTATTTCACCAAAGCAAATTTTGATGAAACAGCGCGTCAGCCACTCACCGGTACGCAGCCGCTACGCAAGCTAGTTAATTATGCTTGTGCGAATCAGCCACAAGCTACGGGTTGGCATTTTCCTATGGTTGATAATTCGCAAGTGCTTATTGGTTGTTTAAATAACGATCCCAGTCAGGCCTATTTAATCGGTTTCGACATGAACGAAGAGCAACCCGCTGTTGTGAACAGTGAAAACCACTTTCATAACCGACTTTTATCGCGATCGGGTCATGAACTGCGTTTTGATGATGACGACATCATACCGACTATTATTTTACAGACCTTAGGCGGCGAGCATTACCTTGAGCTTAATGCCCACACCGAAGGTCAACAATACATAAAATGGTTATCTCGTTTAGGTACGATTAGCTTTCATGCCGCTGATAAATTGTTGTTTTCTACTGAGCTGGGCAATATTGATGTCAGAATTGGCGGTTATCAACACATCGACGCTAAAAAAAGCGTCAGCATTAGTGTTGAAGCTGACAACATTATTAAAAAAGACAGCCTTGATATTCAAAGTGCTACCCATATAAGTCATACCGCCAAAAAGATTTTAGCCAAGTCGAACGGCGGTACGTCGTTTCTGACCGAGCGCAGCTTAAACGCAGCTGCCAATAGCAATATTATTTGGCAATCAGAGCAAGGTGAGATAACCATTAGCGCCCCACTTGGCTCAACCCTAGTTAATGCCGATGGCAATATTAGTATTACCGGCACAGGCAGTGGCGACATTACCTTATTTAATCAAGAAGGCATGATAAAGCTAGGCAGTAACGGCAATGTAGAGCTGATTGGTAAAGATATACTGACGTTAAAAGGCCAAATGATTACCTTTGATGGAGATGTCGCTTACGATATTGAATCGCCGATTAGCGCTAGTGAGCCTAGTGCGGGGCAGCCGCCTACTGTTGGCCGTATCGCTAATTTTAGCTTGGGCGGTGGCTCAATTGATGGCACAACACAAGCGCTTGAGCTTGAATATTTTTATGATACTGGCGAGCCTGTTGAAGATATTGCTTTTGAAGTATGCGATGCAACCGGTAAAATTCACCAAGGTACCCTTGTTGATGGTTTAGCGGTACTGGGTGGTATACCTGTCGGTCAATATGAAATCAACTACCTTGCCACCAACGATGACGACGAACAAGCGCTGATTGCACTACGCACTAACTTCAAACAACATTTAAACAGTATGCTTGCTGAAATTAGGACAAAAGCCGCCATAGAAGATGCCCTGTTTGAGCAACAAAGCCTTTTTACTCAATGGGCAATTCAACTAGGCGCTACCATGACCGGGGTTTATGAGGGCGGTGAATCATTAGTTACAGGGGTTGCCGATATTGTTGTGCTGGCAGTAGATATAAACATACAAGTGTATTCTGCCTGTTATGATGTTATTAATAGCCTTGCACGTGGCGATATTGCCGCGGTAAAACTTCAACTAGAAACCATATTAGCGCACAGTGAAAAAAGCCTACAAGGCCTCACCGATGCCTTTGAATTACTGGTAACCATTATTGAAGATGAAGAAACCCGCAACGCCCTCGCCAGTTTCCCCGGTGATTACCTAGATGCCCATTCTTTTGTTGAAAAACACCGTATTGGCGGCATATTCTTATTTGAAATTTTACTGGCGGTATTAACCGCAGGTGTTGGTAGTGCTGTTTCAGCGGCGTCTAAATCTAAACACGTTGTTAAAGCCAGTAAATCATTAAATGCGATTGCCGATATTCTTAAGCGTAAACGTTTAAACATTAAAAAACCGCATGCGTTATCTTCAGCGCAACCTAAAGCGATTGCTAAGATTGATAAACCTATCGCTGAGTTAACAGTACAAAAAAATCGGATTCAAGATAGTCAAACCAGTCATGTAAAATCCGCTTTTGCCGCAAATATTTTATCAAAAAAATCAATTTTCAATAATTTTGATGAAATCCAATCTGCTTTAGCAGCCTCACGTCGTCAACTTATTAAAACAGGAAAGTATCAGAGTAAATACACCCCCACAGAGATGGAGTATTTAGTTCAACAAGGTAAACTTGAAGAACGATATGTAGTTACATTACAAAAGAAAAAATCAAGTGACAACGTGGTAGGCTTTAAACGCGACTCGTCACGAACCACCACATGGACAACGACGGTTGATCAATTAGAAAACGCAGATAGCGATCCAAAATTAATCTCTGACTTAAACGGTATGCATTATGATCCCAAGGCAGAGTACGAACTTATTATTATCGACCAAGGAAAGTACTACCAAACTGATGGGGGCTTAACTTTCATACCAACCTATAAAAATACAGCTAAACTCGGAAAAGCAGAGTTTACTAAAGATTTTTCACCCGAACAGATAGATCATGTAATGTCACCTGAGTACTCAAAAGAGTATTCAAATTTAATGGATGAATATAAAGCAAAAGGGCTAAATCCATACAGTAAAGATGATATTAAAGACTACATTGATGATAAATTTATTAATAATCCTGAAGGGAAAAGTAATTTTAAAGCTCGACATGAATTCACCCTTGAGATTGGCACTAACGAACACTTTTCTGGTGATGGATTAACAAAAACCAATGGCGAGTCAGGCTTTTTACTCAAAGGTCAGCACGGCACATTAGAAACCATTACTTTTGAAAAGAGCCCAGCAACAATCGCTGAATTAGAAGCTAAAGGGGCGATTATACGTCTACCTGCAAAACCGATTAATTAGGATAATTATGAGTCATATTAATATCAATCAATTAGATGCTGACATGAAAATTGTTGGAAAAAATGAAAACCCAACCGACGGCAAAGAATACCTTTACACGATAATACAAAATAATAATCTATTTCTACTCATGCAATCGCCTAAAACAATACGATTCGTCAATGGTAAAGCAATTCCTATTACGGGAGAAAAGTACAGATATAACCAACTGCAACTCCCCTTACCCAGTTTACCTTGGTTAACAGACTCAATTGAAAATCGATTTTGGAAAAAAGCCAGCGAAGGTGGTTTGGCAAACGATGTATTGCATGTAAATGAAATTGTAGCTGAAGAAGACTTACTTTTACGCTTTTCACCCAATTGCCGTGCTGAAGGAGTGCAAGGTTTTACTCTTAAAAATTATTCAAAACCAGATACACAAGCTGGTGATAAATATACCTATATGGATTTACCGTATTCTTTATTAATTGAAGGTGGTTTATTAGATGCATGGAAGAAAATCATCCAAGATGAACACTTACCTTTAATTAAAGGTGTAGCTTTTAAAAGTTGATTTTAAAATTTTTAGTAAACTTATTAGACCACACATAATAATACTACTAATAGTATTAGGTGCTAATTTCACGCCCCATAAAGGTCTAAAATATAGATATTAAAAACCGCTCTTTAACAATTTAATGTAAAAATAAACCAAGCGATTAACTTGAGGTTAATCGCTTGGTTATTATATTGTGCCCTGCAATAAAATTTATAACTCTTCTTATCGCATTGTTCATTAATATCTTTGGCAATTCAAATAACGACGCCCTCCATAATCTCAGGCTTATCTCATCGGTTTTGATATGAACGAAGAGCAGCCCGCGGTAGTGAACAGTGAAAACCATTTTCATAACCGACTTTTATCGCGATCGGGTCATGAACTGCGTTTTGATGATGACGACATCATACCGACCATTATTTTACAGACCTTAGGCGGCGAGCATTACCTTGAGCTATACCAGTTTCATTAAATGAAAGTACTGCCGCAGCTTTTTCAGTTAATAAAGAATATTTAAGAAATGGTGGGGCAACGCAAACACTGGTTATTGATAAAAGTAAATTTACAGAGTCTATTTTTGTAGGAAACAAGTAATGGGTAATAAACTAATTGCATAGAAAACAGAAAGATCCAATATTGAGAGGCTACTACTAGCCGAAATTACAGCCATTGAAGATGCTGAATATTTAATAGATGAATTAAAACTTATATTTCTGCATGTAGATCAAATATCTACATACAAACCTTTCGGCAGAATTCGTTATATTAGATTTCTGATGGAAATCAAACTTTCAGAAAACTTGGAGTTTTTTAATTGCTATGGTCGATTTGCAAACCTACTTGAAGGCATAGAGATTTAATATTGCGAATAATCTAATCGACCTGATAATTATTCAGAGGTCATAATGCATAAGTGCTAATATGTTTTCCGTATGACTACATTGATGATAATTTTATTAATAAGCTAGAAGGCGAAGTTAACTTTAATAGTATAGGTTGCTAATCTCACACCCCATAGATTAATAAAGTATTGATTTTACTACCTAAAAACTAGAGCGATTAATACTGTTAATCAAATCTCTGTGTTGTGGTAATTTCCCTTCAATATATTCAGAACCCCGACCTATTTTATCGACATGTTCTTCCAACTCAACTGAATATTCACTTTTTATGTTATTAACAAGTGTTGGATAGTTCAT
>JALJPB010000061.1 GCA_022969175.1 Colwellia sp.
TTCCGTCATCAAGGCTAACTTTAAAGCTAACTTCGTTATTTAACCCAAATACACTGATATATAAACGACCAGCATTAGCTGTTATTTTTAATGTTTCATCAGTACCATCACTTTGTGAGGAAGCAATGTTGCTGCTACGAGTCGCCCAATTCCCGGTATTAACAAAAATGTCAGCTTGACCTGAGCCATTTTTAGTTTCGATGATCAAAGGGGTATTATCAGCTTCAATATCGATATAGAAATATTGACCATTACCTGAAATACATTCTTGAGAGGCTAAGGTTAGTACATAACCTGATAGTGTATTTGCACCACACATGTTTGGTGTTGTACCACCGCCAGTATCAGGGTTAGTACCACCACCGGTATTACCTAAAACATCTAGGGTAACACCTTGATGAATACCAAAAATACTAACGTATAAACGTCCAGCGTTTGCGGTAACTGCAAGGGTTTCTTCAGTACCTGCGTTATTAGTGCTTTGATGGTAACTTGAGCGAGTCGCCCATGAAGAGGTATTTACAAAAATATCTGCTTCACCGGTGCCACCAGAAGTTTTAATTTCAAGTGCAGTGTTATTATTTTCAACATCAACATAATAATATAAACCATTACCTGAAATACATTCAGTTTGGTTTACCGTTAATGCGCCGCTTGATGTGGTAGTACTACCACAGTCGATAGCGTTAGCATTGCTTGATGCGCAAGCACCAAGAACAGCTAAGGCTAGTAACGATTTACTGACAGAATTTGTCATATTTCTTCCCATTTTTATGGAGTCAGGCTATGCAACCCGCTCCTATTTTATTTTTTATGAAGCTTTTTGAATTTACTCTTTAGTGAAGCTGTATTAGCTCTACAGGCTAGAAAAGCGCTAGCGTGCATTTGTTTTTATTTACTAATGTGCATTGACTGTTGGATTGCAGTTTGGTGGGGATATGTTCTGGTAGTAACTTCATAATACCCTCAAACTTATTATATTTTTTAGTTTTATATTAAGTCATCCATGCATTAGCTATAAACGGAATATGTAACAATAGTGACACACTATTGTATGCAATATATTACATAAAGTATTTTTTGTATACTAAATATGGCTGATTTGTAGCTAGGTGATAAAAAATAAAAAAGTTATAGTGATGTTAAATTAATGTAACGAACTGTAAATAAAGATAAATCCGATTAATCCTATTAAAGTTATTTAAGTGAGAAAATTTTTTAAAAATAGTAATAAGGTAATAAATTGTCGGCTACTGGTTTATTTATAATCAATGAACCTTGTTAATACCTTTTGTGGTATGTTACATTTATTGTATTCAATATACGTTAAGCGAGTTTAAATATGAATAAAACAACATTATTAACGGCCGGTTTAGTAACTGGTATCGTTGTTGCCCTTTGTTATAGTTTTTTAGGTGATGATGTTGAGTCAACGCAAACCCAACAGCCAGTGAAAGTTGAGGGCGTTCAGGTAAAAGAACAATCAGCACCATCGAGTAATGAAACTAAGGCCGTGGACATAGTTAGTGAAAATAAAGACAAGTTAACAACTTCTGTAGCTGAAGAGCCAACATATGTAAGAAGAGCGCCACCACCACCTATTAGTTCAACTAAATCAACAAAAGTGGCGCATAGCAGCCCTCAAGCTCATGGTCATGAAGAAGTCTCTGATGATCAACGTAGAAATGCTCCGCCGCCACCAACAGGTGCTAATCAATAATTTAATGGTTATTAAAAATCTCTAACTTTGGTTAGGGATTTTTTTTTGCTTTTTATCTAGTTCTCAAATAGTTTTACTATCTATTACCACATCGTGAATCAAACTTTTTACATTGGTTGGCTGGTAGGTAATATCCATTTTGTAGCTCAATGTCACTTAATTTTATTCAACCGAATTTATTGCCCTTTGAGAATAGGAAATTAAATCAAGGGTATGGTTTTGATTGATAGGACTGTATAGCGTAAGTAGTTAATAGAATGGCAATTGTAGACTATTTGAAATTGAGAATAGCCTTTTCTGGTAGTATTTATACTTGACCAGTTCTCACTCTAAGTCATTTAATGAAAGTGAAATCTGGGAAGTCCAAATAGCGAATAAAACAGATAAAAAAAGGTTAGCCAATGGCTAACCTTTTTATAATTTTCTGTAGCTATAAATTAACCTTTACTCTGAAGTGCTTAACTCCAACTTTACTCCGCCAAACTCGCCTTTAAGAATAATATAGTGCCAGTAAATGCTACTGTCTAACTGTATTGTTAAGCTGTCGTCGTTACCGTCAGCATTAGCTATACCATCATTGTCTTGAGCACTTGGCCAGTTATCGGCTTTATAATGAATGTCAGCATTACCCCAACCACCTGACGTGGTAATGGTTAAGTTTGATGATAAAGCATCGTTATTGCGAATAACAAATTCCGCGATATTACCATCTGAATTAACACACTCTATAATGTCGTTAAATTCAATGCGGTTACTTTCAGTATCATGTTTGTTTTGTGCAACGTCGACAATACAAGGTGAAAAGTCAGTACTGATAGTTACCGGTTCACCAGCCCAGTTTCCCATCTGTCCAGAGCTTGCTGAGTCAACATCATTTGGGCCAAATTCAACAATACCGCTGTCGTCTGTTGGTAAGTCGCTGATTAACCATTCGAACCATTGTGCGTCATAATTAGTCGATATACTTTCCAGCAGTGTTTGGTAGTCATTCAGTTGATCGTTTCTTAAGTAGCTAAGCATTAAATCAACATCATCACGATGCTGTTCAAACATAAATCTTACTGCCAAATAACCCCAACGGTAAATTCTGTCTTGGCCAGAGTTGTAGTCATTTTTGAATATCTCAGATAATGCATACTCTTGGCTTTGGCCAATATTTACTGCGGATTCATTGCCGTTGCGCTGTGAAATATACTCAGCTAAGCCTTCAGTCCACCACACAGTATCAACACTCATACCGTGAGAGAAATCACCAAATAAGTTATAACGTCCATCTAAGTAATGAACATATTCATGTTGAAGGTTCCAAACGTGAAATTCAGGTTTTTTCCATTCAGCTTCATAAGCGATGAAACGTGCTTGGTTTTTCTCATCAATTGGAGCACCTTCAAGGTACATACCACCATTATTGGTATCAATACCAAAGAATTGACCTGCATAGCTTTGATAGTCATCTGAAGAATCAAATATCACCAACTCTAAAGCTGAGTTATTATCATCCGCTACAGGAATGCCTAAAGTCGCAAGGGCTTGATGGAAGTTTGTTTCTTGCTCGCCAAGTACTTCACAAATCCAATCGGCTTGATCATTATACAAATCTTGAGCGCGAATTTTTAAGCTATCAGAGCACTGATAGTTAAAAGATAAAGTATCTTTTTCAAGCTGATAGGCAAAACCACAAATATTATAATAACCACAATCGGCGCGATCATAATAATCCGCCATACTCGCTGCTGCTAACCATAATACTTGTGTTTCATCGTCTTTGTTGGTGCTATCGATAACACCTTTAACCATAGCTTTAACACGAGGAACGATGGATTCAACATAATATAGGCGTGATAATTCTCTTACTGAATTTACCAACACATATTCAGCATCAGTACCTAAGGCATCTCTGTGATTGAGTTGAAAGTTATTCAGTGCATCCAAAATAGAGTCGTCAGCAGCGAATAGCGTTTTCATTTTATCGTCCCATTGGCCTCGATAAAGTGTGGTGAATACTGAATTTGCTGCACTGTTCATAGCACGACTGGCTTGCCATTGGTCGTTATAATCAGTTAATACTCGAATGGTGACATCATTAAAGTGCGCACCTAGACCTGTTGAATCAACTAAAATTAAGCCACCTTGTAATACCTTGGCATTATCATTACTTACTGTCCAGGTGCTTTCATTATCAAATAATACCGTTAATGCCGATATTATTTGGCTTTCAACGTCAGCGTTAAACTCCGCAACATCGTCCGAATAATATTCAACAAAATATGCCGCCCGTAAGAAATATATAAGCTCAGGAATTCCTTGACCATCAATACCATCATAACTGGTCGATCGTTCTTCAATGGCAGCGACAACGGCTGAAATATTATCATTGGCAAATACTTGTGTAGCGTTAATACCGGTTATTTGAAATAAATCACTGATATTATCCATGCTGTTAGTAACAATTTGGTTAACAAGAGATTGTCCATCATGACCTATGTATAAGTCTGCATCAGTGCCTGTAGCTTCGCCGGTACCTGTTCCATCACCAGAGCCATCAGTTGCTTCAAATAAACTGTCATCAATAGTGTAGGTATTTACCGCTTCAGTTAATACTGCAACAGCTATACAAGTATCGTTACTGTCTGCGATCATCATGCGATCGCCTTGAGCCCAAAAATCAGCGGTATAACTGTCACCGTTATTAAGTGTTTTGTAGTTATTAGTTAAGTTTGGCTCACCTGTTGAGTAGTTTACCCAATAAAGGTTTACTTCATTGTCAGTGGTATTGGTAATTGTGATGGTTGCCCCATCAGCTAAACGCTCATAACGGTTGAGTAAATCACAACTGCCTAAAATATCGGCAGCAGGAATAACTTCTTCGGTAATGGCATTTTCTACCATCGCAGCATCAATAGTATAAGTATTTTCTACATCAGTTCCCGTTTCTGTTAGTACGGCAACACCGAGACAATTTTTAAGTTGATCAGCAACCATTAAACGATCGTTTTTTGCCCAGTAAGTAGCGTGGTATGTATCACCTTGCTGTAATGTTTGATAAGGGCTATCAAGGTTAACTTCACCTGTGTTGTTGTTTATCCAATACAAAGTTACCGGAGTATCTGTGGTATTGGTCACGCTAACAGTTGCAGATGTATCCCATTGACGACCATATTGATAGACAAGATCACAGCTACCAAAGGTATTAGCTGCAGGGATGATTTGCGGTGGTGGTGCTACTGCATCGGTATTGGCTGCTACCCAATTAAGGAAACCGTTGCCGTCTGTCTCAGCAATGTTTGTTAACTGAGCTTGGTAAAGTGCTGTATCAGATTCACGAAGCGCACTAGCAAGTAGTAAAACATCGTCAGAGCGTTGTTCTGACAGGTATTGCATTGCTAAATAACTCCATGGGTAGAGGTTATCAAAACCATAGTTCATAAATAAAATGTTGTACAAAGCTGGGATGTTTTCACCAACAACTGAGTTTAAGTTGCGTGGGTTGCCAGCATCTTTCGAAATGAATTCAGCCCAACCTTCTGCCCATGATACCGTATTGTCATGGTAAGAAAACGAGCCATACAAGTTGTAACGCCCATCAAGATAGTGAACAAATTCATGCTCTAAGTTATAAACATCGCCACCAGCCTCACAAGAGTAGGGGGCCCAGCTATCAGGACACTGCATGGCATGAAAACGCGCTATATTACCTTCAACAGACGGATCACCTTCTAAGTAAATGCCACCATTATTGGTATTATGGCCAAAGAATTCATAACCATAAGTATCATAATCTTCAGGAGTTGCATAAACGATTACTTCAAGCTTGGTATTCAAATCATCATTTACAGGGATATTGTTAGTGACAAAAAAGTTGTGAAACTTATCTTCAACGGCTGCCATTTTTGTACAAGCGTGGACAAGTTGCTCTTCACTCATACCTTGAGAGCGAATAGTAATATTTTCACTACATTGGTAAGTGGCTGATAAAATATCATCTACGGTTGGTCTTGCTGTACAATACTCACTTAAAGCATCGTCTGCGTCACATACTCTACCGATTGTCTCAAGGTAAGTTGCGGTAACTTCTTCTTTAGCCGTTTCGATTGAGATATCACTCGTCACTTTATCAAATATTTCGATAATGATGCTATCAATACGCGTTTTGGTGGCGTCATCTGCAATTTTATTAACGTTAGCAAGAGCGATAAATAAATGTCCTAAAATCCATTTTCTATCTTCATCTTCACTCCAACGTAAATCTAAGCCAGTTTCACCCAAACCATAGGTACGAAGAGCAGATATAATGCTAAGCATATTGTCGTTGAAGGCGGAATTTAATGCATCATTGTTTGGTGCTTTATAAGCTGTGTTATAGATAACCTTCAATAATTCACTAGAGCTGTAGCCAAAATTAGCATTATCGTAAGGACTCGTTAATTCAGAGTAGTATTGAACAAGGGCTAAAAGGTGCGGTATATGGTCAACAAAATAATCACTAGCAGGTGAATTTGTTAAGTTCGCAATGGCCGTTGCATAACCTTCTTGAATTAAACCAATAGGCGCTGCAGTGCTATGAAAATCTGTCATTTGAGCGACTGCGTGTAAGGCATAACTTAAACGTAAGGCTTCGTCTTGACTAAAGTCATCAACAGGGCCGTTAAACTTGTAGTTTCTTAAAAAGTAAACCAGTTGATCAAGCGCAGTGCTGTTTATGTCATCTTCTTGAGCAAGAAAATGAATAGCATCAGCGACATCACTAATAGGATCTGGTGTACTAGCGGCAATGTCTGCCCAGTCACTCCAAGTACCGGCAATAATGTCATTAACTACCGATGAGAACTCATCTGTTGATGTTAATATCGATGCTGGAATAGTTACATCTACATTTTTATCAATAGTAATGTAATCTCCTAAACCCTCATCAGCACCAGGGGCAGCGGTAACTTTTAAGCTGACTTCTTGATGAATGCCAAATATGCTTATGTAAAGGCGACCAGCATCGGCATTTACCGTTAAACTGTTATCAGTACCTTCATTCTCTGAGGTAGCTGTGTTCCTTGTTCTTGTTGCCCATCTACCAATATTAACAAAAATATCAGCATCACCGGTACCATCAAAAGTTTCAATGGTGATATCGGTATTATCCTCGGCAACTTCTAAGTGATAATAAAGACCATTGCCAGAAATACACTCTTGTTGGTCTAACGTGAGTGACTTTCCTGTGATTGTTTTATCTCCACACATGCCTTCAACAACGGTGGTATCTTCTACTTTAAAGCTCACTTGTTCATGCTTGCCATAAAGCGTAATGTATAGTCGACCAGCGTTAGCGATTAGATCAACTTGTTCTTCTGTACCTGGGTTACTGGTTCTTATGTCGTTACGGCTGCCGGTCGCCCAGCCTTCTGTACTTGTTAAAATATCTGCTTTGCCAGTGCCGCCAGTGGTCGTTATTTGTAAGGCGGTATCATTGTTGTCAATATCAACATAAAAATACAGACCATTACCAGAGGTACACTCTTGTTGATCTAAGGTGAGTGCATTTCCTGTGGTAGTTGGACTTCCACAAAGTTGCTCTTCGTTTGCATTGGCTTGCAAAGAGGTTGTCAGTGCTGAAAGCACTGTTACCGCAGTTAGCAGCCTTTTAATACTTGGATACTTCATTATAAACTTCCCCGATTAGTGAGTGAAAAGCGCAGACTTTCACTCTTAGTTTTTATTTTTTCTTTCTGGTTGTTTTATATTTATTTCTAATTGCCACAAAGCAGCATATTAAATTAAATATTACCCATAGCGTAATGGATAATGTATGCAATATATTTAATTGCAGACGATATGAATTATTACCTAATATTAAAGGAAAGAAACAGAGGGATAAGCTAATCGTTAGTAATGATAAGCTAACATCAGTTTGGAATTTAAAGGTTTTTAAATTAACTTTGCGAAAGTAAGTGATTGATAGTAAGGGTGTTAATTAACAACTCAATGTTAAGAGGTTTTTGAGGGATATTATGTATAAAGGTTCTGGCTTTATACATAGTTGATTTATTTTTGAATGGAATTATGCAATAAAAGTATTCACTTTATCGACAATACTTTGGTGATCTAGACCAAGTTCATGATGAATCTCTTCTTGGCTACCATGTTTAATAAACTGATCGGGTAAACCAATATTAAGTACTTTTACGCATAATCCTTGGCTAAGAATATATTCATTTACCCCTGAGCCTGCACCACCGGCGATGGCATTATCTTCTATGGTAATTAGTACTTGATGAGATTGGGAAATATCTTTTAATAAGTTAACATCCAGCGGCTTGATAAAGCGCATATCAACAACGGTCGCGCCAAGCACTTTACCTGCTTTCTCAACTTCCGCTAATATTGGACCAAAACTTAGTAAAGCAATTTTACTCCCTTTGTACTTAGTAACGGCTTTACCAATCTCGATGGTGTCACTAATTTTTGGTAGTTCTTGACCTATGCCATTACCACGAGGATAGCGAACAATACTTGGGGTATCTAGAGAGTAACCTGTGGTTAGCATCAGTTGACACTCTCTTTCGTCAGAGGGCGCCATAATAGTAAGGTTTGGAATACATCTTAGGTAACTTAAATCAAATGCGCCTTGATGAGTTGCGCCGTCAGCGCCAACCACACCCGCTCGGTCTACGGCAAACATTACCGGAAGGTTTTGAATGGCAACATCGTGAATTAATTGATCATAACCGCGTTGTAAGAAAGTTGAATAAATTGCAACTACCGGCTTAAGTCCACCAATGGCGAGGCCTGCAGCATAAGTAACTGCGTGTTGCTCTGCAATAGCCACATCATAATATTGATCAGGGAAGCGTTTACTAAACTCTACCATGCCAGAACCTTCAGCCATAGCAGGGGTAACCGCGACAAGTTTTTTATCAGTTTCAGCCGTTTTACACAACCAATCGCCAAATATTTGTGAATAACTTGGCAGGCTTGCTACTTTTTTCGGTAAGTTTGTATCTGAAGGATTAAACTTAGGCACGGCATGGTATTTGATCGGATCTTGTTCTGCCGCTTGGTAACCTTTACCTTTAGTGGTAATCACATGAAGCAGCTGTGGACCTTTTAAATGACTCATATTTTTAATGGTGTCGACTAAACCATTAACGTCATGGCCATCAATTGGGCCAATATAATTAAAACCAAGCTCTTCAAAAAAGGTACTAGGCACCACCATACCTTTTAAGTGTTCTTCAGCGCGGCTGGCTAATTCTTTAATAGGTGGAATATTGCTTAGAATGCGCTTACTGCCTTCTCGTAAGCTAGCAAATACGCTACTTGAAAGTATTTTAGCAAAATGATTATTTAATGCGCCGACATTTTCTGAAATCGACATGTCGTTATCATTAAGGATAACCAACATATCTTTTTTAATATCTCCCGCGTGGTTTAATGCTTCAAAAGCTATTCCAGCCGTCATGGCTCCATCACCAATTACAGCAACGGTTTTTCTGTTTTTTCCTTCTTTATCTGCGGCTACAGCTAAACCTAATGCCGCAGAAATTGAAGTACTCGAATGACCAACACTTAAAGTATCGTATTCACTTTCTTCTCGCCAAGGGAAAGGATGTAAGCCACCTTTTTGGCGAATGGTATGTAACTTATCACGCCGACCAGTCAATATTTTGTGAGGATAAGCTTGATGACCGACATCCCAAATTAAATGATCAAAAGGAGTGTTGTAAACATAATGTAGGGCTACAGTTAGCTCTATAGTCCCTAAACCTGAAGCAAAGTGACCACTGCTTTTGCTGACAGAATTCAGTAAATAGCTACGTAATTCATTACTAACATTAATGAGATCACCTTGACTTAAGGCACGTAGATCGGCTGGTGAGTCAATGGTCGATAATAATGGGAAGTTAGTGAGGTTTGTCGTCATAGTTTGTGATCAATTCTATTTATTTAATTCTATTTGTGTTTATCGTTTTATAATTATCTAACAAAAAACTCTATGAAAAAATTTATAACAAAAAGCTAATGTGTTCGTTTAATAATAAATGTCGCAAAATTTGATAATGCCTGACTATTGTAAGGCAAAGTAGCTAAAGCTTGAAGTGCTTGTTGATATAAGTATTGAGCTTTTTCTTGAGCGCCCTGTAAACCTAGTAATGCAGGGTAGGTACTTTTATTAGCTGCAATGTCTGAACCCTTTGGTTTACCTAACTCTTCTTCAGAAGATGTTATATCAATAATATCATCTCTTACTTGGTAGGCTAAACCAATATTCTGAGCATATTGAGCCAAAGAAGCTTTATCATCTTTTGATACATTAATTGCACATTCTGCAGCCATCAATACAGATGCTTGCAAAAGTGCGCCTGTTTTTAATGAGTGCAATTTTTCAAGTGCTGAGAGTTCGATGTTCTTACCTGTTGCTGATAAATCTAATGCTTGGCCACCACACATGCCCTGATAACCTGAGGCATTAACAAGCTGTTGAATAAATATAATGCGTTTATCGGCTATTTCATGGCTAAAAGGGTGATTAGCTAAAATATCAAAGGCTAAAGTTTGTAAGCTATCACCAGCGAGAATGGCGGTAGCTTCATCAAATGCTTTATGACAAGTTGGTTTGCCTCTGCGTAAGTCATCATCGTCCATTGCCGGTAAATCGTCATGCAATAATGAATAAGCATGTATACATTCCAGTGCAGCGGCAATGCCATCTATGTCATCATGGCTAGCGCCTAACATTTCTCCGCTAATATAAGCTAAATAAGGACGCATTCGTTTACCACCAATAAGCAAACCATAACGCATGGCTTCTAAAAGCTTTGCGTCATTAACGGGCAGTTGGTTCAGCTTATTTTCAAGAAATTGATTTATTCTTAACTGATATTGTTCAATATTGACTAGATTTGCCACTACAATTATTCCGAAGGCGTTTCATTAGAAAGAGCAAAGTCAGATAACTGAGATTGGCCATTTTTATCGAGTAATATTTTAATTTTTTGTTCAGCGTCTTGTAGCTTAGTTTGGCTGACTTGACTAAGGTTTAAACCCCGTTCAAATAATGCCATTGACTCTTCTAAACTCAGTTCACCTTGCTCAAGGTTCTGTACTATGGAGTCGAGTTCATTTAATGATTCTTCAAAACTCAAATTTTCTAATTTTTTCTTAGCCATAATTTCACAAATACTATTTTAATATGCGAGGTTAAACTTATCGCGCAAAGTTACCCTAGCTTAGCCCTCAGGTCAATCAAGCATGACATATTTGATGCTTTATTCGCTAGTTTGAAAAAAATATATCAATAAGCATTAAGAAATTGGTGTTATGGGCGATAATAATCATATACTTATCACAATTAGAATTTATAAATGCAGCTTTGATCAATAGTTGTTTTAGGAGATGTCAGTGGATTTAGCAACAATACTAGGAATTCTTGGGGCGATTGGTTTACTTATTATGGCAATGATGCTTTCTGGTGACATCAGCATGTTCGCTGATACTCAATCGGTAATTATTGTTGTCGGTGGTTCTTTATTTGTTGTGTTATCGAATTACAATATGGGGCAATTCTTAGGCATAGGGAAAGTCATTGGTAAAGCTTTTTTGTTTAAGATTGAAAAGCCTGAAGAGTTAATAGAAAAAGCAGTTGATATGGCTGATGCTGCTCGCAAAGGTGGTTTTTTAGCTTTAGAAGAGGCTGAAATAACTAACCCTTTTATGCAAAAAGGTGTCGATATGTTAGTGGACGGTCATGATGCTGATGTGGTTCGAGGAACTTTACAAAAAGATATTTCCCTAACGGCTGAGCGTCATGAAACCGGTGTTGGCATGATGATGGCTCTTGCTGATGTTGCTCCGGCTATGGGAATGATAGGGACACTGATTGGTTTGGTAGCAATGCTATCAAATATGGATGATCCTAAATCTATTGGTCCTGCGATGGCTGTAGCCCTATTAACGACATTATATGGTGCATTTTTGGCGAACGTTATTGCTATTCCAATTGCTTCAAAATTAAAGCTACGCCTTGCTGAAGAAAAAATGAATCAAGAGTTGGTACTTGATGCAGTCTTAGGAATTCAAGATGGGCAAAACCCACGAGTTATTGAAGGCCTACTGAAAAACTATTTAGCCGAAGGCAAACGCACCATAAATACCACTGAAGAAGAGTAGGGTAACTTATGGCTGAAGAAAAGTGTAAGTGTCCACCTCCTGGACTTCCTGCATGGATGGGCACATTTGCTGACTTAATGTCACTATTGATGTGCTTCTTTGTCTTACTTTTATCATTTTCTGAAATGGATGTTTTAAAATTTAAACAAATTGCTGGCTCGATGAAGTTTGCTTTTGGTGTACAAAATAAAATTGAAGTAAAAGATATTCCTAAAGGAACAAGCATCATTGCTCAAGAGTTTCGTCCAGGTAAACCTGAGCCAACACCCATTGAAGTGATTCAGCAACAAACCATGGAAATGACCCAACAGATGTTGGAGTTTCAAGCGGGTGATGAAACCTCTGCAGGTGGCCGGCAAGAACAACGTGGTGATGCACGAGGAGGCCAATCTCAAAGTACCGCTGATGAATTATCAGCAGCAACGATGCAACAAGCACAAGATCAAATGGAACAGGCTCAGCAAGAGCAAGTTAATGAACTGGTTAAAAAGATTGCTGAACAACTAGAGCAAGAAATTCAAGATGGTGCGATAGAGCTAGAGTCTCTCGGCCAGCAAGTGACGATACGAATAAGAGAGAATGGTTCATTTCCTTCGGGGTCTGCTTTTTTACAGCCCAAGTTCAAACCCATCATTCAAGCGATTGGTGAACTTTTAAAAACGGTACCAGGTGAAATTATGGTATCAGCACACACTGATAATCGTGGTATTAATTCTGAATTGTTCAAATCGAATTGGGATTTATCGAGTCAACGGGCGGTGGCAATTGCTCATGAACTTGTTAATGTTCCTGATTTTGATAATGCCAGAATGTTAGTAGTTGGTCATGCGGATACTCGGCCATTAGTGCCTAATACTAATGCGTTAAATCGACGAAGAAACCGACGTGTTGAAATATCGATTAACCAAGGTAAAGTTAAAGAAACAGAGCCGGTAACTGTTATTAAAGAGTAAATTTTTACTTAGATTGGTATTAATATAAAGAAGTAGCAGAAATAGTTTCTCAACGAAACTGATGTTTTTGTTACTTCTTTATTTCACTTTTGTTTTTAGCACTTCACCTCTTATTATCTTACTTCTTACGCCAAGCTCAACTTTCATGTATAATTCGCGCCATTATTTTTTACTAGTGTCATTCTAGTTAACTTGCGAGCTATAGCTGATGAAATTCATCGTTAAATTACAATCTGAAATCACTATTAAAAGTCGCCCTGTGCGCAAACGTTTTATTAAAATATTAGAGTCTAATGTTAAAAATGTATTGCGTCGTGTTGACGAGCAAATAACTACTCGCGCTAATTGGGATAACATTGAAGTTAATACCCCAAACGATAGCCCTGAAAATCGTTTAGCGTTAATAGATACATTAAAATGTATTCCTGGTATACCTCAATTTATTGAAGTAAAGCGCTCTGACTTTACTGATGTTCACGACATCTTTGAAAAAACACTCGAAGTCCATGCTAAAACTATCGAAAACAAAACTTTTTGCGTGCGAGTAAAACGAACCGGTATTCATGACTTTAATTCAATAAAAGTAGAGCAATATGTTGGTGGTGGTTTAAATCAAGCGGTTGAAAGTGCGAAGGTAAAATTAACCAAGCCTGATGTCACTGTTCGTTTAGAAATTAAAAACAAAGACCTATTTATTGTTACCCAAACACATAAAGGTTTAAGTGGTTTTCCAATAGCCACTCAAGAAGATGTCTTATCTCTTGTTTCTGGTGGCTTCGACTCAGGTGTCGCTAGTTATCAAATGATCAAAAAGGGCTCTCGTACCCATTATTGCTTCTTTAACTTGGGCGGCTCTGCTCATGAAGTTGGTGTTAAGCAGGTTTGTTATTATTTATGGAACAAGTTTGGTGCCTCTCATAAAGTGAAGTTTTTCGCGGTTGATTTTGAACCTGTTCTTGGTGAAATTTTAGAAAATGTTGAAAACGGTCAAATGGGTGTTGTACTTAAACGTATGATGATGCGAGCGGCAGCAAAAATTGCGGCAAAAGGTAAAATTCAATCGTTAATCACTGGTGAAGCGTTAGGGCAAGTATCCAGCCAAACACTGACTAACTTGAATGTCATTGACAGGGTAACAGAGACTCTTATTTTAAGACCGCTTGTTGCCTATGATAAACAAGATATTATTGATATTGCTCGCGAAATTGGCACAGAAGATTTTGCTAAAACCATTCCAGAGTATTGTGGTGTTATTTCAAAAAGCCCAACGGTTAAAGCGGTTTTGTCAAAAATTGAAGCGGAAGAAGAAAATTTCAATTTTGATATCTTAGATAAAGTGATCAGTGAAACTAAAGTTTATGACATTCGGGATATTGGTCAAGAAACTGAAGCTGAAATTAAAGCGGTTGATATGGTGGAGCAGATTAGCCAAGGCACTATCATTGTTGATATTCGTAGCCCAGAGGAAGCAGACAACAATCCACTAGTTATTGACAGTGTTGAAGTTAAACAGCTGCCATTTTATAAGCTAGGTACTCAATTTGGCGACCTTGATCAAGCAAAAGAATACTTGTTGTACTGTGATCATGGCGTAATGAGTAAACTTCAAGCGCTATTTTTAATTGATAACGGTTTTGAAAACGTTAAAGTTTATCGACCAACACATAAAAAATAATACTCTATTCTAGTGAATTTAACTCTAAACCGATAAAGTTGTCTTTATCGGTTTTTTACCTTAAGTCTTGTTATTAATCGGCGGTATTAATTGTTGGTATAGTCTTTAGCTAATAGGGTAATACTTTTCCATAATTGGCTGTTTATTGGAGTCGCTATATTAAATTTTTGACCTATTTGATGCACATAGCCATTAATGTAGTCCACTTCTGTTTTCTTATTAGCAGTAACATCACAGCGCATTGATGAACTATTATTACCGGTGGCTTTTGCTACTTTTTTAACGGTATCGATAAGAGTCGCAAGTTCAAGTTCAATATGCTGAGTTTTAGCAACTAAGACGACTTCTTGAAGAATGTTCTGACATTGCTTGGTAAATTTTTCTTCAAGAACCCCACTGTTATTCATGTCGTGTAAGGCCGTTAAAGGATTTATCACGCAATTTATCGCTAATTTTAGCCACTGCTTTTCAGTTATATTTTTATGAAATTTTGCTGGCGATAATAACTGAGTTAATTGTTGTGCCATTTGATGAGTTAAATCTGGTGCAAAATTTTGTGTTAACTTTTTTGTTAACTCAAGCGTGTTTATTTCAGAGCTATTATCCAAGGTTGACTTGTTGACGGTTAGGCCAAAATCAACTTGGCCAAGACCAGTATGAATAATATTTAGTGGTGAGGGTTTTAAACATCCATGGGTTGTTAACATTGTCAACATTGGCTGGGAGCTGATAAAAGAACTGGGAAGCTCATCAACTGTTCCCATACCATTGTGACATAGAATAACTGTCGCTTGGCTTGGTATCAGGTGTTCAATATCGGCTATTGCTTGTTTTACTTGATAAGACTTTACCGTGAATAAAATAATATCTGCATTCTTAACTGCGTTGTTATCAGCATAAGTTATTGGCTGTTTCGACATTTCACCATTAATATCAGTAAATTGATAAAACGTTTTGTTATTCTTTACTGATAGTGATACTAAAAAAGACGGCCTAAGGGTTAGTGAGTCTTTAGTTAGTTTGTTTTTATTTATGAAGTGATAAAATAATAAACCAATTGCCCCTTGACCAACAATTACCACATTCATAACGAGCTTTTACGCCAATAAACGGTGTAAATCCATTTGAGTAAGGCAAAAAATAAAATGCCAACAACATCGGCGACAAAGTCTCTAAATTCACCATTTCTAAAACCTAAGTAATATTGACCTATTTCACTCAGTGCTGCATAAAACACCAAACAAATAACCGTTGTTAACAAAGGGAATTTGAAAATACTATTTAACAATAAAGATAGACAGAAGAAGCCAACAAAATGGCCAATGGAATCGATCTTGGTATGTTCAAAAAGTAATATCCTGATGTCGTTAGAAAAAACGAGTCCTAATAAAGATAACAAAATAATGAGGAGAAACAAAAAATGATGGCGGTTTTTCACAGTAGTAATTAACAGCTAAAGTTCGAATTAAGTAGAGCAATGATAACATGTGTCATACCAATTCCATTAAGTTTCTTCCCACTCAGCGAGATTTTAAAGGCTAAAAGGCAAGGCATTGATTGCGATAATGGTTATTCCCTTATCTAAATCAATAACGCAGCATATAAGCCTTTAAAACTCGCCCTTCGGGAGTTTGTCAGCGATTTGATAACCGCACAGAATTTCTTTCATATAGAATAACTATGATTTTAAAAATTATATTTGTTCTCAAACCGCTGACAAGCTCTGAGTAGGAACAAACTTAACGGATTTGGTATTAGTAAGAAGTCGCTATTACGTTGGACTTCATTATCAGCTTTGTTAATATATCAGTAATTAATGTTAATCCCCTTATATTCAAATAGTAGAAGTAGAGAAAACTATGCCATCGTTAGATATTGTTTCAGAAATTAATTTAGAAGAAGTGCGAAATGCGACAGAAAATGCGACCAAAGAACTTGCTACTCGTTTTGATTTTCGAGGTGTTACTGCCAGTATTGAATGGAAGTCACCCGTAGTAACGGTTAGTGCTGAACTTGATTTTCAGGTTAATCAATTATTGGACATTCTTCGTAGTAATTTAGCAAAACGTAAAGTTGATGCTAAAGCGATGACTTTTGGTGATTTTGTTCACAGTGGTAAAACTTTTACCGCAAAAGTAACCTTTAAAGAAGGTATTGAGCAAGACGTCGCTAAGAAAGTTGTTAAATTAATCAAAGAAGAAAAATTAAAAGTTCAAGTGGCAATTCAAGGAGAGCAAGTACGAGTAACCGGTAAAAAACGTGATGATTTACAAGCCGTAATGCAACTTATTCGTCAAGCTGATTTAGAGCAGTCATTTCAATTTACTAACTTTAAAGACTAGATTTTAATACTAGTTTTTACTGATCTATTTACCACAAACCACATCGAATTTTGATGTGGTTTTTTTTATTAAGTAATGAATTCTTTACAGGAATGTAACCATTGCTGAAGGTTTTATCATGATAATAATTCACCTTAACCCTATTCTTTAGTCGCTAACTTCAGTAGATTATATCGCTTAAGTTTAATTTTTATAATAATAAGATGTAATTCAATGAGTGTTTCAAGAGGCGGCTTTAGCTCGCGTTTAGGTTTTATCATGGCTGCAGCTGGATCTGCTGTTGGTCTGGGGAATATTTGGGGATTTCCTACACAAACGGCAAGTAACGGTGGCGCTGCCTTTGTTCTGGTTTATTTAGTCTTGGCATTCAGCCTAGCGTATCCTGCTTTTATGGCGGAATTGTTAATTGGTCGTTATGGTCAAGCTAACGCGGTTTCTTCAATGCAAAAAATGTCGAGAAACCTTTGGCAAAAGCGCTTTGCTTTTTTTGTCGGTTTTGGCGGTATTATTTGTGCCGCTCTTATCTTAAGTTTTTATGGCATATTAGCTGGCTGGATGATGTCGTATGCGATAGAGCCTATTGCAAGGTTAATTGGCTTGACTGAAGTTTCTACTTGGTTAACCTCTCAATCCATCGCCCGTAATTTAGTGTTTAGTGCCTTATTTATGATGCTAACCATTGCGATTATTCGCCGCGGGGTTGAAGACGGCATAGAAAAATGGTCAAAAAGGTTAATGCCAATGCTTATTGGCTTACTTATTTTATTAATTATTTATGTCTTTACATTAGAGGGAGCTAAAGAAGGCTTTGAAGCATATTTAAACCCAGATATATCTCGGATTTTTGAACCAGATTTACTTATTAGTGCACTGGGTCAAGCATTCTTCTCCTTATCTTTAGGCACAAGTGTCATGATTATTTATGGCTCATATATTTCTAAAAGTGAGAACTTAGTGACCTTAGGCGCTCAAGTAACACTTATTGATGTTTCTATTGCCTTTCTTGCTGGTTTATTAATTATTCCTGCGATGTATGTTGCTCAAGCGCAGGGGGTGGCAATATTTGCTGAAGATGGCAGTTTGATTTCGGGCCCTAATTTGGTTTTTGATATCTTACCAACCTTATTTAATGGCATGGGCGCTGTTGGCATATTTGTCGCTTTTGGTTTTTTTGTATTGATGTCTATCGCTGCATTGACCTCATCAATATCTATGCTGGAAGGGCCGGTATCTTTTGTGGTTGAACGCCATAATGTTGAGCGTAAAAAAGCCACGACACTTATTGGTTTGGGGATTTTGGCTATGAGTTCACTCATTGTGCTTAATTTCGATTTACTGTTTGGTTTAGTAATAAGCATATCAACCGTTTATGGTCAGCCATTAATCGCTATGTTTTGTTGTGTTTTTGTTGGCTGGATATGGCACCGTAGTGAAATATTAGCAGAAATAAAGCAAGGTAATGAGAGTGTTGAAAACAGCTTGTTTTGGAAAATATGGCCTTGGTATACAAAACTTGTTTGCCCATTAGCAATCGGGGCTGTATTTATTCATTCTTTATAATTCAATGTTTTTTTGAAGGGTTAACCGTAAAGGTTAACCCTTCAAGCTAATAAAAATTTAGTTAGACTGTAGTTGACGAATATTTGATGGAGTATGTCCTGTCCACTTTTTAAAGGCAGCTCTAAAGTTTGAAACATCACTAAAACCTACAGAATAACCTACATCATCGATAGTTAACTGTGTTTCTCTTATTAACTTTTTTGCCGCCTCACAACGTAATTCTCTAATAATACTCCTAAAGCTTGTGCCTTGAATTGATAGTTTTCTTCGCAAGGTTCTTGGGGTAATGCAAAGAAAGCTGGCAAGGTCTTTTGAAGTTATATCTTTATGCATATTGGCCGCGACCCATTGATTAATGCTAATCAAAAACTCATTTTTAGCCGCAATTGAATTTAAAACACTTTTGCATTGATCAACTAACAAGGGCATCGCAAAAGGGTTACTTCTTGGTGTCATTAACAATAAATCGTCATTCTTAAAAGTAAACTCATTATAATCTTGCTGATAGTGAATAGAACATTGAAAATGTTTGTTAATTAAATCGGCATGTTTCGGCGCTTTACACGTTAACTTTAACTCATCAAAGGCATAGTTTTTATCATCTAAACACTCTCTGACTAGTGATAAAACGATCGCACACTGGAGCTCTATATTAAATTCTTCTATATCTGGGGCTAGTAGAGTATCTTCAAACCGAAAAGAAGATATCTCAGAGTCTTCATTGATAAGTAACGACATATTTACCGTTTTAGTCACTAAGTTATGATAGCGAACAGAAAATGCTAGTGATGAACGTAGGCCTTTACAGCACAATAGTGTACACCCATATAAACCATAGTCATTTGCCTTAATTGACCCACCTAATAATAAACTTAACCCCGGTATTTTTAGCGCCAAAGTATTACGATAAAAAGTAATGATTTGCTCTTTATTAATTTTATAATCCCTATTATTAAGATCAGCGGGCAGGATATTGGTACTTTCTAACAGGGTTTGAGGGCTGATATTATTCTTTATTAACTTAGCGGTGATGAAATTTAACTTATGAGCGAATACTTGGCCGATGCATGGCGCGGGTAGTACATTGGCAGATGTCATAATAAGGCTCGTTTTTGCAAAGTTTAATGATTTAATCACCAAGTAGACCGTTTTACACTCTTTTTTGACCGTTTTTAACCTTATCTCTATTATAAGCTCTGTTTATATTAGGCAATGAAAACTGAAAATTATAATAATTAAAAGAGAGTAAACATGAACCATTGCCTAAAAAACAAGCTTTTCACCCTCAGTGCTTGTGCACTAGCAATAGCAACATCTAATGCTAATGCACAAGAGACAAGTCAACAAACGAATATCCAAGACGGGATTGAGCAAGAACAACAAGGTACTTTAGAAGTAATTCAAGTGACCGCATTAAAACGTCAAGAAAACGCACAAGATACACCGATATCAATGAATGTGCTCAGTGGTGATGATTTGAAAGAAAAAAGTATTGAGAAAATTGATGATTTACAATACTCAGTGCCTAATCTTCAAATGACTGAAACAGGCATCAGTACTCAAGTTTTCATTAGAGGCATTGGTACCGGAAATAACCAAGGTTTTGAACAATCTGTGGGGCAATATATCGATGGTATCTATTACGGTCGACAACAACTTTTACGTGCGCCTTTTCTTGACTTAGAACGAGTTGAAGTATTAAAAGGCCCTCAGTCAATAATGTTTGGTAAAAACTCAGTCGCAGGGGCTTTAAGTATGACTTCAGCTAAGCCAACACAAGAGACTGAAGCCCATATTGGTTTTGAGTATCAACCAGAGTTTGGCGCAATTGAAATTACCGCAATGGCTGCAGGAGCTTTAACCGATACGCTATCTGCTAGGCTTGCTGTACGAGACTATTCTGAAGATGGCTATGTTGATAATTCATTTAAAGAACGTGATGAAACTATTCGTGATGAACAGGCTATTCGTTTGAGTTTATTCTGGCAGCCATCAGATGACATAGACTTTTTGTTTAAAATAGAGCAAGACAAATTTGATGGCACGGGTCGTCAAATCGAAGTGATCCGTGATGATCCTGCACTCGAAGGTGCACCTATCCCAGGGGCAAATTTTAGCGAGATACTGACAATGTTAGGTCACCCAGGCGCAATTACCGAAAGCGAACTAAACTTTGAGCGCCAAGCTGATGCCGAGGAAAGTAGCCGAAATACATTAAATAACGCAACATTAACGGCAAATTTTCAACTGGGTGATTATACCCTAACGTCAATCACTGGTTTAGTCAGTTATGACTTCGTTGAAACTTGTGACTGTGATTATGTCGCTGCACCTATTTTTGATGTCATTATTGATGAGGAATATCAGCAATTTAGCCAAGAACTTAGAGTATTGTCGCCTGTTGGTGATAAGTTAGACTGGCTTGCCGGTGTATTTTATCAAAGCAGTGAATTAGCTTTTGATGATAATATTAGAATCCCAACAGACAGTGTTTTAGGATTAATTTCTGGAGGATCATTAGCTGCTATTACCGGCAAAGGCGCAGGGCGAAATTACCAACTTGATACTGATATGTGGTCAGCATTTTTTCAAGCAAGGTATCATTTTACCGATGCACTAACATTAACCTTAGGTGGTCGTTATACCAGTGAAGAAAAAACTTCTTCAAGGTTGATGAATATAACCGAGCTTAGTACCGGTGAAATTACTGAAGATCCAATGGCGCCAATTTTGTTTGATGTGGTCTTTGGCATTCAATCTGAGCAAAGTCCATTATCACCACAAGGGCATAATTTAACAGGTGATCGAGATGAAAGCTCTTTTACGCCATTAATCAACCTAAGCTATAAACTTGAAGAGAACATTATGCTTTATGCCTCAGCCACCACTGGCTTTAAAGCAGGTGGTTTTGATGCTAGAGCTAATAATGTTAATTCTTGGCAGTTTGAAGAAGAAGATGCAACCGCTTATGAACTCGGTTTTAAATCTTTGTTGCTTGATGATTCGCTAGAAGTTAATTTCGCTTTTTACCGCACTGAATATGATAATTTACAGGTTAGCCAATTTGATGGCCGTTTAGGGTTCAATGTGGGTAATGCAAAAGAGACCGTTGTTCAAGGCATTGAAGTAGATGGGCGTTTGATAATCATAGATGGCCTAGCTATGCAGTATGGCATTGCCTACCTAGATCATGAATATAAAGATTTCACTAATGGCAACTGCTATAACCGCCAAGTACCAGATGGTGACATTGGCCCTGATGGTAATCAGTTATGCGATTATACCGGGAAATCAGGACAATATACCCCCAAGATTACCGCAAAACTCGGTTTTGATTACTTTACAGAAATTGATTTGTTAGGTTTTGAGTATTTTAGAACAACCTTAGGTTTATATCATTCATCGAAACAAAATGTTGATGTGAATTTAAACCCTCTATACCAAATAGATGCTTATACCAAAGTAGATATGCGAATTGTACTGGAATGTGAAAACTTTAATATTGCCTTCTTCGGTAAGAATATTACTAACGAAGAGGTGCTAACGTACGTCGGTAATACACCGTTGTCAGGTAGTACTTTTGGAACAAATACCTTTTATGGCTTTGTTGACCGTCCGGTAACTTATGGTGTGCAACTAGATTACAATTTTTAACTGATAAGTTGAAAAGTTGACAAAATAAGGGTTTATTTACACTGTTCATTAGTAAATAAATCCTTTATTCTTTTAAATCACTTGAATTAGTTATAAGTATTATAGGGACATCAAATGACTCAATCCTGGTTCAAAAACTATCCAGACAATGTCGCCCATCAAATTGATTTACATGCTTGTAACTCAATGCTCGATTTATTTAATCAAAGTGTTGAGAAGTTTCAAGACAAAATTGCCTTTAGCAATTTTGGCGCAGAGTTATCTTTTAATGACGTTGACCGCTTATCAAATCACTTTGCCGCTTATCTTCAAAGTAAGTTAAACATCAACAAAGGTGATCGTATTGCTTTAATGTCGCCCAATATGTTGAGCTTTCCTGTAGCAATGTGGGGCATCATTAAAGTGGGGGGTGTGCAAGTTAATGTAAACCCACTATATACCGCAAAAGAGTTACAACATCAGCTAGTTGACGCACAAGTAGACACCATTATTATATTTTCACCATCAACTAAAGTACTTGCTGATATTGTTGAAAATACTCAAATTAAGAATATCGTTGTTATCGAGCTTGATGATTTAGTTGGTAAAGGTTTGCCAAGTACACCAGTGGATGAACGACTGAGCCAATTTGTCCCTTTTCTGCAGGCATTAAAACAAGGTCAAAGGTTGGCATTAAATATTGTTGATTTAAGCCCGCAAGACTTACTCTTTTTACAATACACCGGTGGCACAACGGGGTTATCAAAAGGCGCGATGCTTAGCCATGGTAATATTATTGCCAATGTTTTGCAGTACAAAGAATTTGCTAAAGACAAAATCGAATACGGTTGCGAAATAGTGATCACGGCTATCCCGATGTACCATATCTTTGCCCTTACCGCGAACGCCTTGTGTTACTTCTTTTTTGGTGCAAAAAATATTTTAGTGACCAACCCAAGAGACATGACTAGCTTTGTTAAAGTTTGGCAAGCCAATAAAGCAACATTCTTCACAGGGGTTAATACCCTATTTAATGGCCTTTTACATACTCCCGGTTTTGATAAGGCAGATTTTTCTTCGCTAAAACTAACGATCGGTGGCGGTGCGGCGGTACAATCGGCGGTTGCAAAAAAGTGGCAACAAGTAACCGGTAATAAGTTAAATGAAGGTTATGGGTTATCGGAAACCTCTCCAATTCTGACACTAAACTTTGGTGATCGAAGTAATAATGACGGCCTCTATATCGCCGGCATTGGCACGGCTGTTCCATCAACTGACATTTCAATTCGTAATGATGAGGGTAATGTTGTCGAGCAAGGTCAAGCAGGTGAGTTATGCGCTAAAGGCCCACAGATAATGCTTGGTTACTGGGAAAACGAACAAGCAACGAGTGAGGCAATGACAGAGGATGGCTATTTTAAAACTGGCGATATAGCACTGCTTGATGAATATGGTTTCTTTCATATTGTTGATCGCAAAAAAGATATGATCATTGTTTCTGGTTTCAATGTTTATCCGAATGAAATTGAGGCTGAAATAGCTAATATGCCGGGTATATTAGAATCTGCTTGTATTGGTGTTGATGATGTAAAAACAGGGGAAGCGGTCAAAGTTTTTGCAGTAAAAGAAAGTGACGAGCAGGGCCAAGGATTAACCGAACAAGCGGTTATTGATTTTTGTCGACAAGGTTTAGCTGGCTACAAAGTTCCTAAAAATATAGTATTCATTGATGAAATACCAAAATCTAGTGTCGGAAAAATACTTAGGCGCGAATTAAAATAGCGAGACAGTATAATCTAAATAAGGGGGATTCATCCCCCTTATTTTAATGGCTTTATTGCTCTACAAAGGTTTTAATTTGAGAAACACTCGCGGCCCCTACTTGCGTTGCAATGATTTCTCCTGCGTTCATTAATAACAATGTTGGTATACCTCTAATACCAAATTTCGCCATTAACTCTTGGCTCTCATCAGCGTTCACTTTAACCACTTTAATCGCATCATTTTCTTCGGCTATTTGTTCAACAATGGGGGCAATCATTTTACATGGACCACACCAAGGGGCATAAAAGTCGACCAGCACTTTACCTTGATGTTGCTCTACTTCAATTTTAAAATCTCCTGCTAAAACATTAACTACTTTACTCATTATTTATCCTAAGTATGATTATTTGATAGACCTAGTGTAATTGACTTGTGCTTTGTTGATTAGATGTGTTTAATGGGTTTTATTATCTCAAAAATGGAACAGTGACGATTGTGCTGACAAATCTCGATGACTTATATTTATTTGTGACCTTAGTTGATGAGGGCTCTTTTACCCTTGCGGCTAAAAAAACCGCGATGCCAAAATCAACACTTAGTAGGCGCTTAGCACAGTTAGAGCAAAAAATAGGCAGTGAGTTACTTGTTAGAACCACTAGAAGCCAAGAGTTAACTGAAAGTGGTCGCTTATTATACGGCGCCGCTAAAGAGCACGTTGAAGCCTTAAGTAAAATTGAAGAAGAAGTAGGCTCTTTAATTCATCAACCGCAAGGCCAGCTTAATATATTACTGCCCTTAGAGTTCTTTAACCGAATCATTAGTGTATTGATCACCGATTTTATTGCGCTCTATCCTAAAATTCACATTAGTTGTCAGCACTACTCAGACGACATTCCTAAATTCGATCCTCATTATGATCTGTGTTTTGTCTTGCATGAACAGCTACTACCCACCTCTAACTGGATTTCAAAAACATTACTGAGCTTTTCACAGTCTATTTATGCACCACAAAGTGTTGATACTACGGTGATAAAATCAGCGGAGGATTTAACGGCACATAATTGTATTTTAGCGCAACCAAACCAGCCGTGGTTATTTCGTGATAACGATAAAGTACAAGCAATATACGTTAAAGGGCAAGTGACTTTATCAAGCCCTGAGATGAGGCAACAAGCGGCAGAAAAAGGTTTAGGCTTATGCAAGTTACCAGATTATGTTTTGCAACAAGGCGCTCACTCAATGGGTGAACTAGGCAATAGCCAAGCTAATACTAAAGGTAATAATAACGAGAATAAGCAAAGCCAACTGCAACGAATATGTTTAGATAAACAACCAGTTGCTCAGCAGTTGAGTGTTTTATATCAAAGCAGAAAAACCCCGGTAAAAACACGTGCTTTTTTGGATTATTTTCAGAGTAATATCGGTAAGTTGTTGTAGATTTGTAACTGTGAATAATTATTGGAATTCAGTTAATATTTTGGAACTATCAGTGTACTAAACTGATATCAAAAGTAACTGTTGATAAAGTCTGCTTCAAGCTACATTATAGTCTTTCATAACTGCTAAAATTTATATTTCAACAATAGCATCATGTATTGTAGTTTCACAAACAATCGAAATAGCCCACGGGCAGTTATGTAGCGATCAGCGGTCGCTCAAGCAATTTCTGATTGGGGTTACTTTTCTCAAAAGCTGACGTTCGAGCTTGTTTCACTAGCGGTAATTTATCCGATCAAAACTCTATTAATTGGTCATAATAGTTAATAGCAGATGTTTAAATCATCTATAGTTTTTTATTTCATTTCTTCTCAAGCTGATCATTTGCTTTTGCAGAGCTAGAGGCTTTATCTTCAGACAATATTTAGCAACGGTAATTTTATTGGTGCTTTCAGTTGGCTCAAGACTTGTCGTCAGTAACGTCAGTAACGTCAGTAACGTCAGTAACGTCAGTAACGTCATGAGGAATTATTATGGCGTTAGCATTCGCATTACTTACCATGATTGAAAATATTAACGCTATATTTCTAAAAAAGCTCAATTTATTTCTATTAAGAATATTCATTTTCTATCTTCCCATTTATTGACTATTATTTATTAAAAAGTTCATAGTATCTAACGCCAACAAATCTAAGACTCTAGTTTTTTAACGTTTAATTATGAAATTATTTTCTTTACTTACTTTCTAATTAAGCAACAAGTGTACCAATATAAATAATCCTTTAATAACAATGTGATAGTGTTTTTCGTGATATCTGGTAACTTGGAATAGTTTCAACAGTGAGATAAAGTGGTTCAAAAAAAGAACTTTTGTGTTGATGTAATACCAATTTGATTAAGTACGTGATCTACTTTTTTATGAGGTAAAATGGATGAAAATAAGACATGAAATTTAGTAAGTAGTAAGAGTATAAGTAATATCAACGCCATATCCGATATAATCAATCAATAGTGTAAACGAAATAAACCTCCTTATAGCGATGACATCAAACCAATACCCTGGTAATTTGACGCAAGTCTATAAGTTTACAGACCAATTTTGTCCTCATTCTTTCATTTACAAAAAAAAACGCTCCCCTTGTAAGGTCAACTAACTAGCGAGAAGCAGAAGCTTTGATTTTGTCATTCTTAGGTATAATGCGCATCAACTTGTCGTTAGGATGTTTTTGAAATATTGAATTTCTAAAGTAAAACTTAAAGTTTATGTACTGGACTGCTTTAAGGGCAGTAGCTGCCACTTTCGAGACCTTTTCTAATGCTCTAGATCAGCATCAAAAGGGTCTTCTCTGATACGAAAGAAGACCATAGCCTTGGCTTATCTAACGACATTTGAACCGATACAAATCAGCCCTGCGTTAGATAATAGAATTGTTCTAAATTTCATCAGGAATCTATAAAGTCAAAAATTCTAATTTGATTAAAAAATACCAAAGCGGACATTAGATTAATATGATTTTAGATATTAAATTTTTGTGATTCTATGGCGCTTCGGGGCACAAAGTGAGATAGGATTTATGGCAACAAAGTGCGCACAGACCCAATAGGTTA